>DASTRJ010000113.1:0-43560 GCA_035761245.1 Capillimicrobium sp.
CTGCCGGCGATGCGCGGCGCCGGGCCGACGACGACCGCCGCGGTCGCGCGGTTCCGCGCCGAGGGGGCGCTGCGCGCGGTCGGCGGCGCCACGAACGGCGCCGCGATGCGGGCGCCCGCCGCGGGCTGGGCCGTCCCGCGGCGCGCCGAGCGGCTGCGCCGGCGCCTGACGCTGCGCCTCGCGCACACCACGCACGTCGAGCCGGCGGCGCTCGGCGCGGCCTGCGTCGTCGCCGCGATGACGGCGGCGCGGCTGGAGGGCCGCGACCCGGTCGCGGCGGCGGAGCGGGAGGCGCGCGACGGGCCCGTCTCGGCGCTGGCGCCGGTGCTCGAGGCCTGCGCGGGCACGTGGCGGCCGCCCGCGACGGGCATCCCGCTCGACGCGGCGCCCACCGTGGCCGCGGTCGTGCACGTGGTCCGGCGCCCGCACGCGGACCTCGACGCGGCGTTGCGCGCGGCGCTGGCGCTCGGGGGCGACACCGACACGGTGGCGGCGCTCGTCGGCGCGGTGCTCGGGCCGGCGCTGCTCGAGGACGGTCCCGAGCCGGCGTGGCTCGGCGACGTGCGGCTGCCGCCGGCAGACGAGCTCGACGCGGTGGCCGCGGGCCTGGCGGCGCGGCGCCGCCGCTAGGAGAGCCGCTCGCCGCGGGGCCGACCGGCCGGGCCGGTGTGGCGATGCACGCCCGCTGAGCGAGCGTGGATCTCCACGCGCCTCAGCTCATGGGCGCCGCGCGCCTACATCCGCAGCCGCGCCGCCGCGTCCCGCACCGCCGCGCGGGCCTCGTCGCCGTCCATCCCGAGGCCGCGCAGCAGGTCCGTGGCGGTCGAGCGCACCTGCCCGACGATCACGCTCGCCGAGAGGTTCGAGGTCTCCTCGAGCGCGGCGGTGGAGCGGGCGGCGGCGCGCAGCGCGGCATCCTCCGCGTCCAGGCTCGGCTCGCGGCCCGCGAGCGCCTCGCCGAGGCCGCGAACGGCCGCGGCGAGGTCGCGGATCGAGGCGATCGCACCGGGCGGCACGCGCTCGTCGAGCTCGACCGCCCGGATCGCGCCGCGGGCGAGCACGCGGGTATTGCGGATCGCGTGGTCGATCTGGGCGGTGGCGGCGGCGATGACCGCGAGCTGGCCTCGCGCCCGGCGCCGCGGCGGGGCGAGCGTCGCCTGGTCGCGCCCGGCGCTCAGGGCCTCGCGCAACTGGGCGGTGGCGGGATCGATCGACCGGGCGCGCCGCAGCGCCGCGCGCGCCGCCTCGAGGTCGCGGCGCTCGAGCGCCGCGGCGACGTCGTCGAGCGCCGCGGCCAGCTCGCCGATCACCGGCTCCGCCGCGCGTCGCACGAGCCGCAGCGGGTCGGTCGGCACGGCGGCGTTGACGACCAGGGCGACGATCCCTCCCAGCAGCGCGTCGAGGAAGCGGGCGCCCGAGATGCCGTGGGCGGTCGGCGGCTGCAACGTCGCCACCAGGACGGCGGAGACCGCGGCCTGGCTGACGAGCAGCGGCCCGCCGCCGAGGACGATCGCCGCCGCCATCGCCAGCGCCACGACGAGGCCGAGCTGCCACGGGCCGGTGCCGATCGCCAGCACGAGCAGGTCGCCGACGAAGATGCCGAGCGCGACGCCGACCGCAACCTCGACCGCGCGCCGGGCGCGCTGGCCGTAGCTCAGCCCGAGCGTGAGGATCGCGGCGACCGGGGCGAAGAACGGCTGGGCGTGCCCGAGCAGCTCGCGCGCCAGCAGCCAGGCCAGCCCGGCGGCGACCGCCGCCTGCACGACCGTCAGGCCGGTCGCGCGCAGGGCGCCGAGCCGGCGCGCCATCGTGTCGGGCATCGAGGCCACCCGCGCGGACGGTACCCGCGCGGCGGCGCCTCGCGTCGCGGCGCGCTCAGCCGACCACCGCGCGGTCGCGCAGCCGGCGCGCCATCACGGCGGCCACGGCGACGACGCCGACCCCCGCGGTCAGGTACGCCACCCGCGGCGACCAGAGCGCGGTGAGCGCGCCGCCGAGCAGGAAGCCGGCGCCCGGCGCGGCGGCGCCGATCGACTCCAGCAGGCCGACCACCCGCGCCTGCAGGGCGTCGCTGAGCGCCTCCTGCACCGCGGTGAGCACGGAGACCCACTGGACCCCGTTGCCGCTGCCGCCGACGACCGAGGCGGCGCACGCCAGGACGATCCCGGGCGCGGCCGCGAGGCCGAGGTAGCCGACCCCGACCAGCAGGGTGGCGCCGACGATGAGCGCCGTCGTCGAGCGGTCCCGCAGCCGCGCGAACGCGGTGGAGCCGATGACGAGCCCGACGCCCCACGAGCCGAGCAGCGCGCCGTAGCCGACGTCCCCGGCGTCGAGCGTCTCGATCGCGTACACGACCTCGATCGGGATCACGAGGAAGAAGAACACGAACGCGATCGTCTGCGCGACGACCAGCGTCCGCAGCAGCGGCTGGCGCGCGACCGCGCTGACGCCCTCGCGCACGCGCTGCATCCACGGCTGCGTCTCCTGCGGCGCGGCGCGCGGCAGGTCCCGGCCGACGGCGAGCAGCACGGCGATCAGCGCGAACGACACGGCGTCGACGGCCAGCGCGGTCGACGCGCCGGCCGAGGCGACGAGCAGCGCGCCGGCGATCGGGCCGGCGGCGGACGTCACGGCGAAGGCGATGTTGATGAGCGCGTTGCCGCGCCGCAGCGCGCCGTGCGGGTTCAGCAGCGCGGCGACGGCGCCCCGGGAGAGGCCGCGGCCGGTCAGCGCGAGCGTGCCGTCGACCGCCGCGAGGGCGAGCACGGCGGGCAGCCAGGCGCCGTTGGCGGCGAGCAGCGCGAGGCCGCCGAAGGCCATCGCCTCGAGCGCGTAGATCGCGGGTAGCGACCGGTTGACCGGTCCACGATCGAGGCGCGCGGTGAGGGCGGGCGCCACGAACGCCGGGACGAAGCGGGCCGCCACGAACAGCGCCGCGGTGGCGAGCGCGGAGCCCGTGCCGTCGAGCACGAGGATCGCCAGCGCGACGACCCCGAGGTTGTCTCCCAGCTCGTTGATCGCGTAGGAGACCGCAAGGCGCGGAAAGCCTGGAACGCTCAGAGGTGATGGTTCCACTGACAAACGCGGCCACCCTACCGGTTGCGCCGCTCAACTTCTCGGTTGAACCAGCCGATAACGCTGACCAGTGCGTCGCTTGTTCCTGATAGGGCTGCAGCTCGCGCTGCTCGGCGGTGCCGTGGCCGCGGCCGCCCTCACGTCGCGCCAGTCCGACTGGGAGCCGGCGATCCTCGTCTTCCTCCTCGCCGGGCTCGCCGTCATCAGCGACGCGCTGACGATCGAGACTCGCGGGTTGCGGCTGTCCGGCTCGTTCTTGGCGCTCGTGCTCGCCATGGCGTTCCTCGGCCCCGCTCCGGCCGTGGCGATCGCGCTGCTGACGATCGGCATCGACGCGGTGCGGTCGCGTCCGCGGTGGGTGGGTGCGATCAGCAACTTCGCGACGTACGCCGCCTTCCCTCTGCTCGGCGGCCTCATCGTGCGCCACGCGGGCGTCGACCCGGAGTCCTTCACGTTCGGGTTCGTGGTCCTCGGGGTCTACTGCGTGACGATCGGGGCGAACTTCGCGCTGACCGCCTTCGGCCTGTGGTCCTTCTACGACGCGTCGCCGCGGCGCCTCGTGCGCGACGTGCTCGTGCCGATCCTCCCGTCCGAGCTCGTCGCCGCCATGCTCGTGCTCGCCTTCTCGTGGGCGTACATCAGCGCCGGCCTCACCGCGCTCGGCGTCCTGATCCTCGCGCTCATCGCCTTCCAGTACCTCACCCGGGCGCTGCTGGTCTCCCAGGAGCGCGCCGAGCAGCTCGAGGCGCGCACGAAGGAGCTGGCGTCGCTGCAGGTCGGCGTGCTCGCGGCGATGGTCCAGACGCTCTCGCTGCGCGACAAGATGACCGCGCGCCACTCGGCGGCGGTCGCGCGCTACTCGCGCGCCATCGCCCGCGCCATCGGCTGCAGCGAGGACCAGCAGGCGCTCGTGCACACGGCGGGCCTGCTGCACGACATCGGCAAGTTCATCTTCCCCGATCGGATCCTCTTCGCCGACCGCAAGCTCAGCGAGGAGGACTGGCAGATCGTCAAGCGCCACCCCGCCCAGGGCGCTCGCGTGGTCGGCAAGGTCGCCGGCTACGGGCCGGTCGCCGAGATCATCCGCTGCCACCACGAGCGCATCGACGGCAAGGGCTACCCGCGCGGCCTGCGCGGCGACGAGATCCCGCTGCTGTCGCGCATGATCTCGATCGCCGACACCTACGACGTCATGACGGCCCGCGACTCCTACCGCGACCCGGTGTCCCAGGAGGAGGCGATCGCGGAGCTGCGGCGCGTGTCCGGCACGCAGCTCGACGGCGAGCTCGTCGAGGTCTTCATCGCCCTCCTGAAGGGCTCCGGCGTCGGCTTCCAGCACACGACCGACGCCGACTTCGAGGCCGAGCTGGACATCGAGGCGCGCGTTCGCGCCTTCGTGAGCTGAGCCGGTCGCGGAGCGCCGGATATTCGACATCTTGCGGACGCCAATGTCTCTCGGACATCCGTCCAAGGGACCTAAACCGCCCTAAAGCTGCGTTTGACGGCCGCAGATCGGGCTGCCAAAGTACACCGGCGTCACATCGACGCAGCACGAAGCGGGCGCTGCAACGCCCGCCTCGTGAACCGCAGTACATGGATGGGTACCTACGACCGTCGCTGCTGGAACAGCGCCGGAAAGGAGCGCCACGGTGGGCTTCAAGATCTGATCTTCGTGCCTGATGACTCAGGCGACCAGAGGGCGTCCCACTGGGGCGCTCTCTTCGTTTGTCGGCCGTGATTCGCGCAAGTGGAGGGTCGATCCGCGAATCTCGACGGATGTTCTATTCGGTGTGGTGAACAGGGGGAACGGATTCCCAGTCGTCTCGAGACCGAGCTGCGCGCAGTGGAGAGCGTCGCGGCTGAGCGGGTCGGCGCTCCGCTGCGCGCCGTCGCTCAGCTGACGGTCGTGCACGCCGAGCTTGAGCCGGCGGGGACCGACACGCTCGCTCGCCGCCGCCGGCGGGTGGCGGCACGGCGCCTGGCCGCGCTCGCCTGCGACCTGGCGGTCGCGGTGCACGGCGCGTTCGGCAACCGGCCCGATGCGGCGCAGGCCCGTCCGCGCGCGCTCGCCGAGCTGCGCGCACGGGCGCAGCATCCCGGGCCGAGCGTCGCGCGGGCGCTCGGAGACGTGGCCCGCCTGGCGCTCGCGCTGCCGCCGATCGCCGACGAGGAGGACTGGCAGCTCGGCGCGATCGCGTTCGTCGACGAGCTGCCGCTGCGCGAGCTCTACGACGGCTGCCTCGCGCTGGCCGCGGTGGCCGTGCGCGAGGCAGCCGGGGCGTAGAGCCGGCCGGCGAGGACGCCCGCCCTACTGGGCGGGCGCGGCCTCGACCTCGGGCTCGGCGACGTCGGCGGCCTTGGCGAACTGCTCCTTGGCCGTGGGCTCGTGCGCCGGGATCATCGGGCCCTCGCCCGCCGGGTCGAGGACGTCGGCCTCGAACCACGTGTGGCGGCCGGCGAGGATCTGCTGCGCCGTCTTGTACTGCGCGGCGTCGTCGTTGCTCCACAGCTCGGCGAAGAGCAGGTCGGCGCGCCGCCGGGCCTGCTTGGCGAACAGGTCGGCGAGCTCGCGCGCCTCGTCGGTGCCGATCGTCGTCGCGTAGACGCACGCGCAGGCGATCGCGTACAGCTCGGCGCCGATGTCGACGACGCGGCCGAGCATGTTGCCCTTCTGCTCGAGGCTCGCCTGGTAGCGGCCCATGAGGTAGAAGGTCGACCGCGCCAGCTTGCGCGAGCCGCGCTCGACGAAGCGCATGTGCGACGCCAGCGAGCCGAACTCCGAGAACGCCGACGGCTTCTGGCCCTGGCCGACCGCGAGCTTCGGGAACCAGGTCGCGTAGAACTTGCCGGCGTTGACGCCCGCCTTCGCCTTGTCGGCGAGCGCCGTCTTCGGGTCGAGGATGTCGCCGGCGACCGCGAGGTGCTGGTCGACGGCCTCGCGCGCGATCAGCAGGTGCATGATCTCGGTCGAGCCCTCGAAGATGCGGTTGATGCGCATGTCGCGCAGCAGCTGCTCGGCCGGGACGGGCTTCTCGCCGCGGGCGCGCAGCGAGTCGGCCGTCTCGAACCCGCGGCCGCCGCGGACCTGGATCATCGTGTCGATGACCTTCCAGCCGAGCTCCGAGGCGTAGAGCTTCGCGAGCGCGGCCTCGATGCGGATGTCGTTGCGCTTGTCGTCGGCCAGGCGGCTGGAGACGTCGACCACCGCCTCCAGGCCGAACGCGGTGCCGGCGATGAACGCCAGGTGCTGGGCGATCGGGTCGTGCTGGCCGATCGGCACGCCCCACTGGGTGCGCTCCGCCGACCACTGGCGCGCGATCTTCAGCGCGTACTTCGACATCGCGGCGCAGATCGCCGGCAGCGAGAGGCGGCCGGTGTTCAGCGTCGACAGGGCGATGCGCAGGCCCTTGCCCTCGCCCGCGATGAGGTTCTCCTTCGGGACGAACACGTCGTCGAAGCGCGTCACCGAGTTCTCGATGCCGCGCAGGCCCATGAAGGCGTTGCGGGCCTCGACGGTGATGCCCTCGCTGTCGTAGGGCACGATGAACGCGCTGATGCCGCCCTTGTGGCCCTCGCTCTTCGGGACGACGGCCATGACGATGACGACGTCGGCGATGGCGCCGTTGGTCGCCCACAGCTTGACGCCGTTGATGCGGTAGCCGCTGCCGTCGTCGGTCGGCGTCGCGGTGGTGCTCATGCGCGCCGGGTCCGAGCCGACGTCGGGCTCCGTGAGCAGGAACGCCGAGATGTGGTCGCTGGCGACCTTCGGCAGCCACTCGCGCTTCTGCTCCTCGGAGCCGAACATGCGCAGCGGCTCCGGCAGGCCGATCGACTGGTGCGCCGACAGCAGCGTCGACAGCGCCGAGTGCCAGGTGCCGGTCAGCGCCAGCGCCTTGTTGTAGTAGACCTGCGACAGGCCGAGCCCGCCGTACTCCTCCGGGATCTTCATCCCGAGGGCGCCGAGGCCCTTGAGCCCGTCGATGACGTGCTCCGGGATCTTCGCCTCGCGCTCGATCTCGAACGGGTCGACCTGCGTCTGCAGGAAGGTGCGCAGCTTCTCCAGGAACGCCTCGCCCTTGACCGTCATCTCCGGCGACGGCTTGGGCTGGGGGAAGATCAGGTCGGGCCGGAAGCTCCCGAGGAACAGCTCCTTGCCGAAGGAGGGCTGCTTCCACTCGGTCTCACGGCTCGCTTCGGCGACCTGCTTGGACTGCTCGTAGGTGGGGTTCGCGGCCATGGGCACATGTGTACCCGAAACCGCGCAAGTTCCGCCCTCCGCTCGCGTTTTGAGGCGGCATGATCCGACCCGCCCTCGGCACGGCGGCCGCCCTCGCAGGGCTCGCCGTGCTCGCCCCCGGCGCGCTCGGCGCGCCGGCCCCGGCCGCGCTCCCGAAGGTCGAGCGACAGCTGGCCGCCGGCGCGGACGGGTGCGCGACGACCACGTACACCGCTCCCATCTCGGGCTTCCTCGACACCCGGCTCGACGCCGGCGGCGGCGACTGGGACCTGCTGCTGCGCGACGGCGAGACCGAGAGCCCGCTGAAGTCCTCGCGCGGCTTCGCGGCCCACGAGGTCATCCAGGGCTTCGTCACGGCGGGCCAGGAGCTCATCGCCGAGGCCTGCCGGCAGTCCGGCTCCGCCGAGGTCGCCACCGTGACCTTCGAGCTGCTCGACGTCGCGCCGCCCGCCGCGGGGGCGACGCCGTCGCTCGTGCGGGTCCAGGCGGGCCCGGAGATGGTCGAGCGCATGGAGGAGGCGGGGCTCGACGTCACGCACAACGTGCGCGACGGCCATGCGGACGTCGTCGTGCGCGGCGCGGCCCAGCTCGACCTGCTGCGCAGCGCGGGGCTGCCGTTCACGACCCGGATCGCCGATCTCGGCGCGTCGTACGCCGCCGCGCGGCGCGCCGACGCCGCCTACGCCGAGGCGGTCGACGGCGAGTCGCCGCTGCCGTCGGGCTCGGTCGGCTACCGCGACCTCGACGCCATCCAGGCCGAGCTCAAGCAGCTCGTCGACGAGCACCCCGACCGCGTCCGCCCGGTCGTCATCGGCCGGTCGTTCCAGGGCCGCGAGATCTCCGGCGTCGAGATCGCCGACGACGTCGACCGCCACGACGGGCGGCCGACGTTCTTCCTCATGGGCGTGCACCACGCGCGCGAGTGGCCGTCGGCGGAGGCGGCGATGGAGTTCGCCCACCTGCTGGTCAAGGAGGCGGCCGATCCGCGGATCGCGGCGATCCTGCGCGACGAGCGCGTGGTGATCGTGCCGGTCGTCAACGTCGACGGGTACGTCTCCTCGCGCGAGTCGGAGTCGATCGACCCGGCGATCCTGCTGCGCGACAACGCGTTCGGCGGCGACGAGGACCCGCTCGGCACCGGCCTGCCGCTGGCGACGGTCGAGTCCGTCGTGCCGCCCGGCGGGATCCTCACCTACCGCCGCAAGAACTGCGACGGGGCGATCCCGAGCGCGAGCGTGCCCTGCTTCCTGCAGCACGGCGTCGACAACAACCGCAACTACGGCAACCTCTGGGGCGGCAGCGGCGCGAGCCCGGACCCGACCTCGCAGAGCTACCACGGCCCGGGCCCGCGGTCGGAGCCCGAGACGCAGGCGGTGTGGGACTACGCCCGCACGCACCAGGTGACGATGCTGATGACGCTGCACAACGTCGCCGGCCTGGTCCTGCGCCCGCCGGGGCTCGCCGAGAGCGGCCAGGCGCCCGACGAGGCGCGGATGAAGCAGATCGGCGACGCGATGGCCGCCGCCACCGGCTACACCTCGCAGTACTCGTTCCAGCTCTACGACACCGCGGGGACGACCGAGGACGACACGTACGCCGCGACCGGCGGCTACGGCTACACGATCGAGATCGGCCCGTCCGACGGCGCCTTCCACGAGCCGTACCAGCGCGGCTTCGTCGACGAGTGGACGGGCGCCGCGGCCGGCAAGCCGGGGCAGGGGCTGCGCGAGGCGTTGCTGCTGGCGGCGGAGGGCGCGGCGAGCGTCTCCGACCACGCGGTGCTGCGCGGCACGGCGCCGCCGGGGCGCGTGCTGCGGCTGCACAAGTCGTTCGTCACCGAGACGAGCGCGTGGTGCCGGCTCGGCATCGACCCGGTGGTCTCGCTGCTCGAGGAGCCGGTGTGCCTCGGGCCCGAGCAGGAGCCGATCGAGCTGCAGGACGAGCTCGACACGACGACGACGGTGCCGGCGAGCGGCGCGTTCGAGTGGCACGTCAACCCGTCGACGCGCCCGTTCGTCGGCGGCGGCGCGGTCATCGAGCACCTCGACGAGCAGCCGTACGCGTCCGAGCAGTCCGGTCCGACCGGCGACGGCCGCGTGCCGTTCGACGTGACGGAGGCGGACGCGACCGGCGCCGTGAAGGTCACGCTGGCCCCGACGATCGCGCTCGAGGACTACGACCTCGAGGTCTACCGCGTGGAGGACGACGGCAGCGAGACGCAGGTCGCCTCGTCGGGCAACCCGCCGGGCGCGGCGACCGAGGAGGTCGTCCTGACGAAGCCCGAGCCCGGCCGCTACGTGGCGAAGGTCGTCGAGTTCGCGGCGGTGACGGGCCAGTGGACGCTGACGGTCGAGCACTTCAAGACCACGCGCGAGGTGACGACCGGCACGAAGGAGGCCTACGAGCTGACGTGCGAGACGGCCGACGGCACGGTGCTCGAGCGCCATGACGTCGTCGTCGACCGCGGACAGGTGCTCGACCTGTCCCTCCCCTGCGGGTCGACGGGCGGGGGCGCCGGCGGCGGCGGTGGGACTGCGCCGCCGCCCGCTCCGCCCGCCGACGGGACGGTCGCGGACGCCACGCCGATGGTCGACGGCACGCCGGTCGCCGCCGCGGGGCAGTCCACGACCGCGGCGTCGACCAACGCCGCCAGGCCCAGCGGCGCCCGCCCCGGCGCGGCGAAGGGCAAGCCGGGCGCGACGGCGAAGGCCAAGGCGCGCCGCGCGAAGTGCCGCGCGAAGGCCGAGCGGATCGCCAAGCCGGCGAAGCGCAAGGCCGCGCTGCGGCGCTGCCGCCGCCTCTGAGGCCCGCGCCGCCCCGCCCTCCGGGTCCTCCCGGGAGGGCGGGGCGCGGGCCGGCTCGGGAGAGCCGCACGACGTGAGACCGAAGAAGGAATTAGACTCAGTCTCATGTTCGAGCCGTTCACGCTGCCGTTCGTCCAGCGCGGCCTCGTCGAGGTGCTGCTGCTGGCGCTCGCGGCCGGGCTCGTCGGCACCTGGATCGTCCTACGCGGGCTGGCCTTCCACGCCCACGCCGTCGGCACCGCGACCTTCCCCGGCCTGGTCGTGGCCGACGGGCTCGGCTTCGCCGCGCCGCTGGGCGCGCTCGCCGCCGCGGCGCTCTTCACCGCCGGCGTCGCCGTCGCGCTGCACGGACGCGACGCCGCCGAGGAGGAGCACGGGCCGCCGATCGCGCTCGTGCTCGTCGCCTGCCTCGCGGGCGGGATCGTGCTCGCCTCCGACGTCTTCGGCTCCGGCGCCAACGTCAACACGCTGCTGTTCGGCTCCCTGCTGCTCATCGACGACGGCGACGTCGCCATCGCCGCCGTGGCCGCCGCGCTCGCGCTCGCCGGCAGCCTCCTGCTCGGCCGCCGGTGGCTGGCGGCCGGCTTCGACCGCGTCTCGGCGCGGGCGCTCGGGCTGCGCTCGCGCTGGCCCGACGCCGCGCTGCTCGCGCTCGTCGCCGTCGTGGCCGTCGCCGCGCTGAGCGCCGTCGGCGCCCTGCTGGCCACCGCGCTGCTCGTCGTGCCGGCCGCCACGACGCGGCTGCTCACCGACCGGATGCTGCCGTGGCAGGTGTCGACCGTCGTGCTCGCCGCGGTCGAGGGCACCTTCGGCCTGTGGCTGTCGGTGAAGACCGACGCGCCGCCGGGCGCCACGATCGCCGTGGTCGCCGGAGCGGCGTTCGCGCTCGCGCTCGCCGCCCGCGCCCTCGGCGTCCGCCGCGGGGCCGCGCTGGCCGCGGCCGCGCTCGCGCTCGGCGGCTGCGGATCGGCCGCGCCGGGCGGCTCGGGCGACCGGGTCGACGTCGTCGCCTCCACGCCGGTCGTCGCCGACCTCGTGCGGGAGGTCGGCGGCGCGGACGTCGCGGTCACCCAGCTGCTCGAGCCCAACAGCGACCCGCACGAGTACGAGCCGCGGCCCAGCGACGTCGCCGACGCCGCGAACGCCGACGTCGTGGTGCAGAGCGGGCTCGGGCTCGACCACTGGGTCGACCAGGTCGTCGAGCAGTCCGGCGCCGATCCGCGGATCGCCGACCTCGGCGCCGGCGTGCCGGTTCATCTCGACGGGCCCGACGCCGAGCCCGACCCGCACTGGTGGCACGATCCGCGCAACGCCGCCGCCGCGGCCGGGGCGATCGCGAGCGCGCTCGGCGACGCCGACCCCGACCGCGCCGTCGCCTACCGCCGCAACGCCGACCGCTTCACCGACGAGGTCGCCCGGCAGGCCGAGGCGATCGACCGCTGCCTCCAGGCGATCCCGCGCACGCGCCGCGTCATCGTCACCGACCACGACGCGCTGGACTACTTCGCCCGGCGCTACGGCATCGAGGTCGTGGGGGCGATCATCCCCTCGACGACCACCGGCGCGCAGGCGTCGGCGGGCGACCTCGCGCGGCTCGATGCGGTCATCCGCGAGCGCGACGTGCCCGCGGTCTTCCCCGCCGAGGCCGGCAACCGCCGCCTCGCCGACGCCGTCTCGCGCGACACCGGCGCGGTCGTCGGCGAGCCGCTCTACGCGGACACGATCGGCCCCGCGGGCTCCGACGGCGAGACGCTGCTCGGCGCCACCGCCCACAACGCCGACGCGATCGTCCGCGGGCTCAGCGGCGGGCGCGACGGCTGCCCGAAGGCGGCGGTGACGTGAGCGCCGACGTCCTCCGCGCCCACCGCCTCACCGGCGGCTACCGGACCCCGCCGGCCCGGCCGGCGATCGAGGAGCTCGACTTCGCGCTGCCGGCGGGCGTCCGCGTCGGCCTGCTCGGCCCCAACGGCGGCGGCAAGACCAGCCTCTTCCGGGCGATCCTCGGGGAGCTGCCCGTCGTCGACGGCACGATCGAGGTCGCCGGCCGCTGCGGCGTCGTGCCGCAGACCGAGCGCTCGCGGCTGGACGTCCCGGTCAGCGCGCTCGACGTCGCGCTCATGGGCACCCTGTCGCGGCTGCCGTGGTGGCGGCACCCGAGCCGCGCCGACCGCCGCGCCGCGCGGGAGGCGCTCGCGCGCGTCGGCCTCGGCGAGCACGCCGACCGGACCTTCGGCGAGCTCTCCGGTGGCCAGCGCCAGCGGGTGCTCGTCGCCCGTGCGCTCGTGCAGGACGCCGGCGTGCTCCTGCTCGACGAGCCGTTCACCGGCCTCGACGAGCCCTCGGCGCGCCGGCTCGAGGCGCTCTTCGCCGACCTCGCCGGCGAGGGCCGCACGCTGATCATCGCCACGCACGAGGTCGGCCAGGCGATGGACTGGGACCTCGTCCTCTGCGTCAACCGTGTCCAGGTCGCCTTCGGCGTGCCCGAGGAGGTCCTCACGCGCGACGCGCTCGAGCGCACCTACGGCGGCCACGTCGTCGACCTGCCCGGCGGCGGCCGCGTCGTCCCACCGCACCACGACTGCGGATGAGCTGGATCGCGGACCCGCTGTCGGACCCGATCATGCGCCGCGCCGCGCTCGAGCTGATCCTGCTCGGCGTCGCCGGCGGGGTGCTCGGCTGCTGGCTCGTCCTCTACGAGCTGGCCTACGGCGCCGAGTCGCTCGCGCATGCGCTCTTCCCGGGCCTCGTCGCGGCCGCGCTGCTCGGCCTCCCGCTCGTGGTCGGCGGCGCGGCCGGGATCGTGGCGGCGGGGCTCGCGGTCGCCGTGGCGGCGCGGGCGCCGGCGATCGGGCGCGACAACGCCACCGCGGTCGTCGTCACGACGCTGCTCGGCGCCGGCGTGCTGCTCGCGCTCTCGCAGGAGAGCCCCCCAGGGCTCGGGGAGCTGCTGTTCGGCGACGTGCTCGGCGTCACCGACGGCGACCTCGCGCTGGCCGGCGGCCTCGCCCTCGCGCTCGTCGTCGCGCTGCGGCTCCTGCACGGCCGGCTGCTCGCCGTCGGCTTCGACCGCACGACCGCCCGGTCGATCGGCGCGTCGCCGCTGGTCGCCGACGCGGCGCTGCTCGTGCTGCTCGCGCTCGCCATCCTCGTCGGGGTCCAGGGGCTGGGGAACCTGCTCGTCGTGGCGGTCCTCATCGGGCCGGCGGCGACGGGGCGCCAGCTCGCGCGCCGGATCGCGCCGATGATGGCGTGGGCGGTGGGCGCCGCGATCGTGGCCGGCCTGGGCGGGCTGCTGCTGAGCTACCACGCCGGGACGGCGGCCGGCGCGTCGGTCGCGCTCGTGGCGGTGGCGCTGTGGGCGGCCGCGTGGGCCAGCCGCCGGGCGATAGTGTCGAGGACGCCATGAGCGCCGAGTGGATCGAACACGCGGAGGCGCGCCTCGCCGAGGCCGGCTACAAGCGCGGCGGCGCCCGTCGCGCGGTCATCGAGCTGCTCGGCAGCGGCTGCTGCGCGATGACGGCGGCCGAGATCGAGGACCGGCTCCGCGCCGACGACTCGCGCGCGTCGCGCGCGTCCATCTACCGGACGCTCGAGCAGCTCGTCGACCTGCGGCTCGTCTCCCGCCTCGACGTCGGCCAGGGGACCGCTCGCTACGAGGCGGCGCTCCCGTCGGGCGACCACCACCATCACATGGTCTGCGACACGTGCGGCCGCGTCGAGCCGTTCGAGGACCCGGAGCTCGAGGCGACGCTCGCCCGCCTCGCCCGGCGCGTGGAGACGTTCACCGTCGGCGAGCACGACGTCGTGCTGCACGGCGAGTGCGCGCGCTGCGCCGACTGAGCCGGCGCCGCGCGCGACTCGGCTACGGGAGGATCGGCAGCGGCACGCCGAGCAGCGCGCACACCGCCGGCGCCGTGACCCACACCGGCGTCTGCACGCTCGTGCGCGAGTAGCGGATCGACCCGTCCGCGGCCTGCAGCGAACGCAGATAGGCGAGCGGGCTGCGCGCGCCGCGGCGGTGCAGCCGGCGCACGTCGCGGCCGGCGGCGGTCAGCGCCTGGACCGCCCAGGCGGTCGACTGGGCGTTCGACGTCCCGCCCGGCATGAGCGGGAAGCCGCCGTCGGGGCGCTGGCGAGCCTCGAGGAACCGCACCGCGCGGCGCACCACGCCGCTGCGCGGCCCGCGCCCCGCCGCGACGAGCGCCTCGATCGCCGCGGCGGTGTCGTCGATGCCCGAGCGGCCGCCGCGGCGCGCGAAGCTGAAGCCGCCGTCGTCGTTCTGCTGGGCCGCGACGAACGCGGCCGAGCCCGCGACGAGCGGATCGCGCGGGCCGTGGCCGGCGGCGCGCAGGGCGAACACCCCGAACGACGTCAGCGTCGTCTGGCCCTCGAACGACCCGTCGGCCGCGCGCCGCTCGAGCAGCTCGCGCTCCAGGTCGGCGGGGACGTCGCGGCCGACGGTGCGCAGCGCCATCACCGTTCGCTCGACGTCGCCGGTCGTGCGCACGCCGGGGATCGAGGCCACCACCGCGTCGGCGAGCGTGGCGCCGCCCGGCCGGCGCAGCGATCCGGCGTCGCGGCCGGCGGCGGCGAGCGCGTAGGCCGCCCACGCCGTCGTGGTGGGCGCCGACGCCGACCCGGGGGCGCCGCCGAAGCCGCCGTCGCGGCTCTGGGCGCGCTCCAGGTAGGCCACCGCGCGATCGACGGCGGTGGCCGCCTGGGCCGGCGCGGCGGCGAGCGCCGCGCCCAGCACCAGGAGGAGCGCGAGCCCCTTACGCCACACGGAACCGGACGCGGTCGGCCTGACCGGCGTTGCCGGCGGTGTCGACGGCGCGGACGTCGAGGACGTAGCGGCCGGCGGGGAGGCGCTCCGGCAGCAGGTACGACCACGCGGCGCCGGCGTCGATGGCGAACCACTCGGCGTCCCGGCGGCAGCGCAGCTGCTCGAAGCGCTCGCGGCGGCCGTCGTACGACCAGCAGGCGCGCTCGTGGCGGCGCTTGAGCCGCAGCTCGACGCGGCGCACGCCGCCCGCATCGCTGACGCTGCCCGACAGCTCGCGCGGCGCGCGCTTGCGCGGGTACACCTTGCCCGGCTTGATGCCCTCGATCTCGGACGTCGGCGGCGTGGTGTCCGAGGCGGGCGTCACCGACGGCACGGGCGCGATCGGCGCGACCGGCGTGTCGGCCGGCGGAGCCGGGGGCGTCGCCGGCTCGGTCGTCGCCCCGCCGTCGTTCGGGAAGCCGCAGTTGCCGTCGTTGCCGTTGTGCACGCACACCCGCACGACGTTCGAGCGCAGCGCGCCCGGCTTCGTCGCCTGCAGGTCGTAGATGCCGACGCCGCTGAACGAGACGCTGGCCAGGCCGTCCTGCGTCGTCGAGCCGGCGACCGTCGCGCCGGTCACCCCGACGTTGGAGCGACCGTTGCGCACCGCGAACTGCGCGTACTCGCCGACGTTCATGACCGTCGGGCCGCTGAGGGTCAGCAGCTCGTTCTGGTTGAAGTAGTCGTAGGCGAAGAGCACCGTCTCGCCGCCGCTGAGCGGGATCTGGCACGGCCCGACCTGGGCCTCGGCGTAGTTGACGGCGAAGCCCCAGTACTGGCCGGCGCCGCCGTTCTCGGCGTCGCCGCCGAACTCGGAGACGTAGAAGTCGCCGATCGAGCCGAAGGTCGACCACGGCGCGGTGAGCGACTGGCCGGTGCTCTGGGCGGCGGTGACGATCGCGCCGAACGGCGCCGGCGCGACGGGGTCGGAGGCGTTGCCGGTGTTGTCGCGCACGTTGCACGGGTGCGGGCCGCCGTTGGGCGGCAGCGAGACCGCCGACATCGCGTCGAAGGTCACGGGGCCCTGGTAGAGCGTCCGCGTCGCGCCTTCCACGCGCAGGTTGACCGTCACCGGCGCGGCGTCGGCGGCCGGCGCCGCGAAGGCGAGGGTGAGGAGGGAGCCGGCGAGCAGCCGGGCAGGTTGGAGCTTCATGCCGAGTGGCACCCCTTTCCGCGAGGGCGTTCGGATTGCTCGGCCGGAGGCTGGTCTCCTGGCTCCCGGGCCCATCCCCTCGCGCCTTCCCGGCCGGCTCGGCCAGTGGCGTGCGCAGCAGCGCGTGCGGGGGGACCTCCCCGGTCACAGTGGCGGGTCCGCGCCGGATTCGCACCGGCTTCCCATCGCCACCGACCGCGTTGGCTATGTCAGGCGGGGAATCTAGCGCTCAGCGCGCGACCGCGCCGATGACCTCCTGCCACCAGCCGCGCTCGGCGTCCGTCTTCGCCGCCTCCAGCCGGCGGCGGGCGTAGCGCTGGAGATCGGTGGGGGAGCCGATCGCCAGCGTCGGCCCGGTCACCGCGAAGCGGCCGTCGTCGAGCGCGACGAGCGCCCCGCGCGCGTCGCGGCGGGTGCGCAGCCGCTCGATCACCGGCACGCCGGCGACGCTCTCCGGACGGGCGGGGTCGCCCATGTCGTCGCTCCAGCGGCGCGTCGAGAAGATGACCTGGCGCCCGTGGACGGCCGGCCGCCGGCGCGGGCGCTCCTCCCACGGGCCGTGGCGCCAGCGCTCGAGCAGGTCGCGGAACTCGTCGGCGACGTCCTGGATGACGAGCACGTGCAGCGAGTCGCCCGCCTCGACGCGCGTCGAGCCGCGCGGGGGCAGCGCCTGACCGTCGCGCACGATGACGTTGAGCAGCGAGTCGCGCGGCAGGCCGAGCTCGCGCACGCGCCGGCCGGCGACGGCGTCGGTCGGGCGCACCCGGTACTCGACGACGTCCGCGCCGAGGCTGCGGATCGTGCCGGTCTCCATCAGCCGCGCCGGCAGCGCCGGCTCGCTCGTCGTGACGCCGAGCCGCCGGGCGAGCGGGGCGAAGCTGACGCCCTGCAGGATCGTCGAGATCACCACCGCGAAGAAGACGATGTTGAACAGCTCGTCGCTGCCCGGGACCTCGGCGACGACCGGGAAGATCGCGAGCACGACGGGGACCGCGCCGCGCAGGCCCGCCCACGCCAGCGCGCCCTGCTCGCGCAGCGTGAAGCGCCACGGGGTCATCGTCGCCACGGTCGCCAGCGGGCGGGCGACGAAGACGATGAGCAGGGCGAGCACGGTGCCCTCGAACCAGTAGTCCAGCAGGGTGCTGGGGAAGACGAGCAGCCCGAGCGTGAGGAAGAGCGCGATCTGCGCCACCCAGGCCATGCCCTCGTGGAACGTGGTGACCGTCGCGCGGGCCGGGATCCGCGCGCTGCCGAGCGCCAGGCCGGCGAGGTAGACCGACATGAAGCCCGACCCGTGCAGCGAGTCGGCGGCGCCGAAGGCCAGCGCCGCGGTCGCGATCGACGCGACCGGGTAGAGGCCGGCGGTGTCGAGCCGCGCGCGCCGGAACGCGGCCACGGCGCCGGCGCCGACCGCGAGGCCCACCGCGCCGCCGATGGCGAGCTGCTGGACGAGCAGGCCGGCCATGTCGACGATCCCGTAGCCGGGCTCCTCGATCCAGTCGATGAAGCCGAGGACGAGCAGCAGCGCGACCGGGTCGTTGAGGCCCGCCTCGCCCTCGAGCGCTCGCGCCAGCCGGCGGCGCAGCGTCGAGCCGCGCAGCAGCGCGAACACCGCGGCGCCGTCGGTGGAGGCGAGGACCGCGCCGATGAGCAGGCCGTCGAGCGTCGAGCGGTCGAACAGCCACGCGGCGCCGAGCCCGGTGACGAGCGCGGTGATGAGCGTGCCGACGGTGGCGAGCGAGATGGCCGGGCCGAGCACCGGGCGGATCTCGTCGTAGCCGGCGCTGAGGCCGCCCTCGAAGAGGATCAGCGCGAGCGCGATGATCCCGATCGTCCGGGCGAGCTCGTAGTCGGAGAAGTCGATCCAGCCGAGGCCGTCGCTGCCGAGGAGCATCCCGACGGCGAGGAACAGCACGAGGCCCGGCAGGCGCAGACGGCGGGCGAGCAGCGAGGCACCGAGGCCGGCGGCCAGCAGCGCCCCGGCCACGAGGATGAGCTCGCCGGTGTGCACGTGCGCGTGGCGTCTAAATCTCCCGCCGCTCGGGGGGATTTACCCTCCCCCGGTGCCCCGGCTCCGTCTCGCCGTCCTCGCCGCGCCCGCGTTCGTCGCCGCGATGGCGGTCGCCGTCGCGCTGCTGAGCTCGCGCGGCGACCACGGCGCGCCCGATCGGCGACCTGCGCCGGCCGGCGCCGCGACCGGCGCCGCGGCGGCCGACCCGATCGGCGAGCTGAGCCTCCGGCAGCTTGCCGGCACCACCGTCGTGCTGCGCTTCCACGGGACCAGGGCGCCCGCGTACGTGCGCCGCGCGCTGCGCGAGCGGCGGGCCGCCGGCGTGATCCTGTTCGCCGACAACCTCACGACGCCGGACGCCCTGCGCGCGATGACCGCCGAGCTCCACGCGGCCAACCCGGGCGCGCTCGTGATGGTCGACCAGGAGGGCGGCGACGTCCGGATCGTGCCGTGGGCCGGGCCGGAGACCGGCCAGGCCTGGCGCGCGACGCCGCGCGAGGGGCGGGCCGTCGCCGCGCGGGCGGGCCGCCAGCTGCGCGCGCTCGGCGTCGACGTCGTGCTCGGGCCGGTGGCCGACGCGGGGCGCCCCGGCACGGCGCTCGCGAGCCGCTCCTTCGCCGGCGACATCCCGGCGCTCACCGCGGCGACCGTGCGCGGCTGGCTGGCCGGCGGCGTGCTGCCGACCGCGAAGCACTTCCCGGGCCTGGGCGCGGCCGCGACGAACACCGACGACGCCGCGGCGACCGTCGCCGTCGACCGCGCCGAGCTCGACGCGGTCGACCTGCCGCCCTTCGCCGCCGCGATCGAGGCGGGCGCGCCGCTCGTCATGGCGTCGCTCGCCGTCTACCCGGCGCTCGACCCGGATCGGCCCGCGTCGCAGTCGCGCGCGATCCTCACCGGCCTGCTGCGCGGCGAGCTCGGCTTCGACGGCGTGGTGATCACCGACTCGCTCGAGGCCGAGGCGGTGCGGGCGCGGCCCTCCACGCCGGGTGCGGCGGTCCGCGCGATGGCGGCCGGGGCCGACCTGCTGCTCACGACCGGCCGCGGGTCCTACCTGCCGGTGCTCGAGGCGGTCGCCGCGCGGGCGGCTCGCGACGACGCGTTCCGGGCGCGCGTGCGCGAGGCGGCGGCGCGGGTGCTGGCGCTCCAGGAGCGCGCGGCGAGGCGCTGACTCAAGCCGCCGCCCGTTCGGCCGACCATCGGCATGACCATGCGGATCGCCTCACGCCTCACCGTCGCGCTCGCCCTCGCCGTCGCCGCGGCCTCTCCCGCCACGGCGGCCGCGGCACCGCCGGCGCTCAACGCGCCGCCCGCGCTGACCGGCGGCTGCCACGCCGCCGGCGAGGTCGGGCTCCACCCCGACGGCCTGCGCCCCGCCAGCACGCTCGACGCCGCCGGCCAGCTCGTCCGCGTCGACTCCAACCACCTGCTCTACGCCGTCATCGGCCAGCGGTACGGCGGCGACGGCGACCGGACGTTCGCGATGCCGCGCGTGAGCGCTCCCGCCGGCACCGACTACCGCGTCTGCGCCGGCGGCCCGTTCCCGCGCCTCGACGAGGAGCCGACGTGCGACGTCGGCCAGCTCGTCCTGCGCCCCGACGTCTTCACGCCCGGCGGCTACGTCCGCGCGGACGGGCGCGCGTTCGCCCCGCGCGACGAGCAGCCGCTCTGGGTGACGATCGGCGAGCGCTTCGGGACCGAGGGGCGCGACGGGTTCCGCATCCCCGCCGTCACGGCGCCCGCCGGGCTCGCCTGGTACCTCTGCGTGCACGGCCGGGTGTGGAACGCGGGCGGGCGCGTCTTCGCCGACGCCGAGTGCACCGTCGGCGAGATCGGCCTCTTCGCGACGGAGGACGTGCCCGAGAGCCACCTGCCGGCGGACGGCCGGCCGCTGACGGGCGACGCGACCGACATGCTCGCCGAGGCGCTGCGGCGCAGCGGGGTGCGCGGTCCGCTGGCGCTGCCGTCGCTGAGCGGCCCGGTGCCGGGAACCTCCTACGGCGTCTGCGTGCGCGGCGACTGGCCCGATCCGGCGCCGCCGGCCCCGAAGGAGGACCCCGGCGACGATCGGCCCGCGAAGGGCCGCGGCGACGGCGACGACGAGCGCCCGGCGAAGGGCCGCGGCGACGGCGACGACCGCGACGATCGCCCCGCGAAGGGCCAGGACGACGACCGCGACGATCGTCCCGCGAAGGACCGCGGCGACGACGACGATCGCTAGCCCGCCGGAGGCCCCAGCTCCGCCGCCGTGGCGAGCTGCTGGGCCGCGGTGTGGAACTCCCGCGCCGCGGTCACGAGGAAGTCGGCGTCCGGCATCCGCTCGCCGCCCGGCGCGGTGAACCGCGGGTCGGTGCCCCACAGCGCACCGCGGGTGATCGCGAAGAAGCTGCCGGGCTGCGCGTAGCGCCGGCCGGCCGGCGTCTGCAGCGAGAACGGCACGGCGGTCCGGGGGCGGTCGCGGCCCGTCCCCGACGCGAGGACGACGTCGTGCCGCGCAAGCGCGGGCGTCCTCGCCACGACCGCCGCGATCTCGCCGTAGGTCGCGTCCAGGTCGCGGTGGGTCGCGCGCATCCGCCGGACGAGGCGCCGCGCCTCGGCGCCGTCGCGGGCGAGCATCGCGCCGTGGTCGAAGCCGTGCCGTGCCGCGAGCTCGTGGTAGGCCTCGGCGTCCTGCTGTAGCGCCGCGGTCCCGACGACGAGCGCGGCCGCGCGGTCGAACAGCCGCTCGTCGGCGGCGCCGCGCGGGGCCGTCGTCGCCGGCGGCGCGGTCGCCGGCGCGGCGCCCGGACGCTCCCCGTCGCCCCCGCAGCCCGCGAGCACGAGCACGGCGGCGGCCGCCACCATCGTCGAACGCCTCATGAACGGGGCGCACCGTACCGATTGCCATCCTGGGGGACCGCTCCGCAACGCGAGTTGCGGTGTTCTCAGCCTTCGATGCCGACGATGTACCGCGCATGACTCCACCGCCCGCCGACCTCACCCGCCGCCGCCTCCTCGGGCTCGGCCTCGCCACCGCGGGCGCCGTCGCGCTCGAGACCGTCCCCGCCGCCGGCGCGCTGGCCTCCGCCGGCGCCCCCACCGCCCGCTCCGCCGTCGTGCGCCTGCCCCGCGCGCGCCGCATCGGCCCCGTCCGCGTGCCCGGCGGGCTCGACCTCGCCGGCCTGCGCTGGCGCGGCCCGGCGCCCGCGCGGATCGAGCTGCGCGCCCGGCGTGGGCGCGGCCGCTGGACGCCGTGGGTGCCCGCCGGGCCCGTCGCCGACCACGGGCCCGACCGGACGGCGCCCAACGGCGCGACCGACCCCGTGTGGTTCGGGCGCAGCGACGAGGTCGAGATCCGCCTCGACCGCGCGCTCGACGGGCTCGCGCTGCACGCCGTCCGCACCGACGGCCGCGCCGGCCCGCTCGCCCGCGCCGCCGCCCGCGCCGACCTGCCGCCCGGGGCGCCGCGGATCATCACCCGCGCCGAGTGGGGCGGCGACCGCCTCAAGACGCGGGGCAAGCCCGAGTACGGGACGGTGGAGATGGCGTTCGTCCACCACACCGTCAACGCCAACGACTACGGGCCGGACGACTCCGCCGGCATCGTCCTCGCCATCGCGAAGTACCACATCGACTCCAACGGCTGGAACGACATCGGCTACAACTTCCTCGTCGACAAGTACGGCCAGATCTTCGAGGGCCGTGCGGGCGGGATGGACCAGGCGGTCATCGGCGCCCAGGCGCAGGGCTTCAACTCCGTCTCCACCGGCGTCTCGAACATCGGGACGTTCGAGGACACCGGCCAGACCGACGCCGCGCTCAACGCGATGGCCAAGCTCATCGCGTGGAAGCTCGGCATCCACGGCGCGCCCGTCGTCGGCGAGGTGTCGGTGATCTCGGCCGGCGGCGAGTCGAGCCGGTACCCGAGCGGGCGGACCGTGACCTTCCAGCGCATCTCCGGCCACCGCGACGGCTGCAAGACGTCGTGCCCGGGGGCGGCGCTCTACGCGCAGCTGCCGGAGCTGCGCCGCCGCGCCGACGAGCGCGACTACCCCGTCGACGACGAGCCGGCCCCGCTCGGCGACGAGCTCACCGTCGCGGCGGCCGCCAGCAAGGTCGTCGCCGACTCGCCGGTCGAGGTGACCGGCGCGTACCGGACGGGCGACGGGCAGCCGCTGGCGGGCGCGAACGTCGAGATCCAGAAGCGGGGGCGGCGGCGCTGGAAGACGCTCGCCGTCGCCACCACGGACGCCGCGGGCACCTACCGCGCCGCGGTCCCGGTCACGTCGAACGCGCGCCTGCGCGCCTACGTCGCCGAGGAGCTCGACGCCTCGGCCGTCGCCTCGCCGACGATCAGCGTGACGGCGGTGCCCGCGATCACGGCCGAGGCGACGGCGCGCCGGGTGCGCGCGGGCGGCTCGATCCACCTCGCGGTCGAGTCGCGCCCGAACCGTCCGCGGGTGTACGTCAACGTCGACGAGAAGGACGCCAAGGGGCGCTACCGGCGCGTGCAGACCGTCCGCGTCCGCGGCCGCGGCGGGACGGCGGAGATCGACGTGAAGCTGCCGAAGCCCGGCACGTACCGCCTCGTCGTCACCGCTCCGGCCGACGCGACGGCCGCGGCCGGGAGCACGCCGGAGATCATCGTCCGCGCGACGAAGGGCCCCACGCGCGGCGGCGCGCCGATCCAGGTGACCTCCGGCGGCGCGGGCGCCCCGGGCGCCACGCCCCCGGCCACGCCGGCGGCCGCCCCCGGGCCGATCGGCGCGAGCGGCGGCGTCTCGCCCGGCCGCTAGGCCGCCAGCCGCAGCTCGGGCGTCTGCTCGGTGACCTGCACGCGATTGCGCCCGGCGCCCTTGGCGGCGTAGAGCGCCGCGTCGGCCTGCGCGAACAGGGCGTCGAGCGCGACGGCGTCGCCCGAGCCGGCGCTGACGCCGACCGAGATCGTGACCGGGATGTCGTTGGGCGCGAGCTCCTCGATGCCGCGCCGCAGGCGCTCACCCACCTCCGCCGCCTGCCGGATGTCCAGCCCCGGCAGCACGACGAGGAACTCCTCGCCGCCGAGCCGGTACGCCAGCTCGAACGACCGCAGCTGGCCGCGGATCGACGCGGCGACGTGGCGCAGCACCGCGTCGCCGAGCGCATGGCCGTAGGTGTCGTTGATCGCCTTGAAGTGGTCGAGGTCGAGCACCAGGAGCGCCACGGGGTCGCCGGTCAGCCGCGCCTGCTCGGCGAGCTCGCCGAAGCGGCCCTCCAGCGACTTGCGGTTCAGCAGGCCGGTCAGCGGGTCGAGCGCCGACTCCTGTCGCTGGAGGCGCTCGGCGCGCATGAGCGCGACCGAGAACCAGCCGACGGAGAGCACCAGCGGGACGAGCGCGATGAGGGTGTCCGGCCGGTCGAGGAACGCCCGCGGGCTCGTGGCGGCGACGGCGGCGAGCATGGCGATCGCGAAGCCGGTCCCCGTCCACACGCCGCGGTTGTCGAAGCGCCCGGCCATCGACATGATCGGGATCACCATCCACGGCAGCAGCGGGCTCGTCGCGCCGCCGGTCAGCATCGCCCCGACGGCGATCATCGTCGTCGTGAGCACCATGCCGAACAGCACCATCGCCGCCGCGTGGTCGGTCGAGGTGAGCCGGCGTCGCAGCAGCAGCTCGTAGCCGAGCAGGAGCGCGACGGCCAGCGGGAGGACCCGCCACTCGATCCACGGGACCATGCAGACCAGGCCGGCGCCGAGCGCGGCGAACGTCGCCAGGCGCGCGCCGCGCAGGTGCGCCTCGAGCTCGACCAGCCGCTCGCGGTCGGCCTCGGTCGGGCAGAAGAAGCCTGTCAGCGGGTCGGGCACGTCATGGGCATCGGCGCGCCCGCCCGCGACGTTGAGCGCGCGGCCGGTGCGCTAAGCGCTCACACGACCGGCGTCGCGCGCGGCGGCCTCCGCGGCCTGCAGCTGCCCCTCGACGAGGTCGAGGCCGGCCGACCAGAAGTTCGGGTCGGCGAGGTCGATCCCGACGATCTTGCCGAGGTCCTCGGGCAGCA
This sequence comes from Capillimicrobium sp., assembly GCA_035761245.1. GTDB lineage: Bacteria > Actinomycetota > Thermoleophilia > Solirubrobacterales > Solirubrobacteraceae > Capillimicrobium. Next base: position 24,118 of record DASTRJ010000113.1, read on the forward strand.
TCGACCCGCCGGCCGCGAGCATCTCCAGGTAGCTCGGCGCGAACGACGAGCCCTCCTCGAGGTAGCGGCGGTAGACCGAGAGCGCCAGCAGCTGCCCGTAGGCGTACGCGTACACGTAGCCCGGCGTGCCGATGAAGTGCGGGATGTAGCTCCACCAGCTCCGGTAGCCGTCGGTCAGCTCGACGGAGTCGCCGAAGAGATCGGCCTGGGTGCCGGCCCACAGCTCGTTGAAGCGCTCGACCGACAGCTCGCCCTCCGTGCGGCGCGCGGTGTGCACGGCGTCCTCGAACTGGTTCATCGCCGTCTGGCGGAAGACGGTGGCGATGGCGCCCTCGATCGCCTCGGCCAGCAGCGACAGCCGCGACTCGGCCGACTCGGCCTGCTCGAGCAGCCGGTTGAAGACGATCGTCTCGCCGAACACCGAGGCCGTCTCGGCGACGGTGAGCGGCGTGCCCTGCTCGAAGATGCCGCGCTTGGCCGCCAGCGCGAAGTGCAGGCCGTGGCCCAGCTCGTGGGCGAGCGTCAGGACGTCGCGGCGCTTGAACGTGAAGTTGAGCATCACGTACGGGTGCACGCTGGGCACGGCCGAGGCGCAGAACGCGCCGCCGCGCTTGCCGGGGCGGACCGGCGCGTCGATCCACCTCTCGTCGAAGAAGCGGCGGGCGAGCGCCTCCATCTCCGGCGAGAACGAGCCGAACGAGTCGAGGACGAGGTCGCGCGACTCCTCCCAGCCGAAGCGCTCGTCCTCCGTGGTGACGGCGGCGGAGCGGTCGTAGTCGGCGAGCTTGTCGATCCCGAGGATCTGCGCCTTGAGCCGGTACCAGCGCTGCGGGATCTCGTAGCGGCCCTTCACCGCCTCGACGAGCGCCTGGACCGACTCGTCGGAGACCTCGTTGGCGAGGTTGCGGCTCGACAGCCACGTCGGGTAGCCGCGCAGGCGGTCCTCGACGGCCTTGTCGTGGACGAGCGTGTTGAAGATGTAGGCGCGCGTGCGCAGGCCCGGCTCGAGCGCCTTCGTGACCGCCTCGGCGGTGCTGCGCCGCACCTCGCGGTCGGCGGACAGCAGGCGGCTCAGCGCGACGTCGAGCGGCTCGCCGTCGACCTCGATCGCCGAGACGTGCTCGGAGAACAGCCGCGTCCACGCCGAGCGGCCGGTGACGGACTTCTCCGCGACGATCTTCTCCTCGGGCTCGCTGAGGAGGTACGGGCGGTAGCGGCGCTCCATCCGCAGGTAGTGGCGCACCTGGTCGAGCCCGTCGGCGGCGAGGAGCTCCTCCGCCTTGTCGTCGTCCAGCGCGGCCCACTCGAGGCCGAAGAACAGCAGCTTGGTCTCGATCGCCGTGCCGCGCTCCTCGACGAGCTGCAGCAGCGCGCCGCGCTCGGGGTCGGCGGTGTTGGTCGAGAACTGCAGCGACGCGTAGCTGCCGGCACGGCCGACGAGCTCGAAGATCGCGGCGAGCTCCTGCATGGCCTCGGCTAGCTGCGGGCCGTCGATCTCCGCGACGCGGCCGGCGTAGCGCTCGGCGAACGCGTCGGCGCGGCGCTGGGCCTCGTCGAGCTGGGCCGTGACGCCGTCGGCTCCGCGTCCGTCGACGAGCGGGTCGAGGTCCCAGCTGGCGTCGTTGAGGGCGGGGTCGGTCTGCGTCTCGGTGGCCATCGGCTGAGGGTATCGGCGGTGGGAGGTCCGCGACGGCGCCCTAGCCGAACAGGCTCTCCAGCAGGCCCGACGCCGAGCGCGGATCCTCCCCGTAGCGCTCCTCGAAGCGCCGCGCCTCGTCGTCGTCGGCGAGCGCGAGCACGAGCTCCTCGCGGCTCGAGCCGAAGCCGCAGGCCGCCCGGTCGAGCAGTATCAGCGCCTGGTCCTGGAGCAGGCCGCTGAGGCCGCCGGTGTCGGGCAGCTCGCGGTCGGCGGTGCACGGGCTGGCGATCTCGACGGGCTCGGGGCGCTCCGCGCGGTCGAGCGCCACGGCGGCGAGCACGGCGGTGACGCCGACCGCGCCGGCCGCCGCCACGGCCGCGAGCCGCACGCGGGCGCCGACCAGCAGCACGAGCGCGGCGAGCAGCGCGAGGGCGCCGGTGATGAGGTAGGCCGTGCGGAACGCGTCGCCGACCGCCGCGACGAGCACCTCGTCGGTGCGCTCGGCGAGCGCGTCGAACGCGGCCGCCTCGTCACCGTCGCCGTAGTCGTCGCGCTGCTCGTCGATCGCCTGCTGGAGCCCGCCGCGCGGATCCTGCGTCTCGACGCCGCCGAGCAGCGCGGGCGCCAGGCCGACCTGGTCCTCGGGCGGCAGCTTGGCGTCGAGCACGACCGCGACGCCCTGCAGGCGGGCCTCGCGCGTGGCGTCGTCGAGCTGCTGCGTGACGACCGGCGCGAGGATCAGCAGCGCGAGCACGATGCCGGCGTGGCGGGCGACGAGCACCCGGGCGGCGTCGCCCGACGTGCGCTCGGGGAGCATCCCGCCGGCGAGCGCCGGGAACGCGAGGCCCATCCCGGCCCCGGCGAGCAGCTGCGGGGCGATCGTCCAGCCGAGGTGCGCGTCGGGCAGGAACGCCAGCGACGCGCCGCCCGCGGCGACGAGGAGGCAGCCGGCGGCGGCGCGCGGACCGGCGTCGCCGGGAATCCGCGACGCCAGCAGGGCCGCGACGGGCAGCACGGAGACGGCGAGCGCCGCCTCGATCGGCGCGACGCTCCAGCCCGCGACGAGCTCGAGCACGAGCAGGAAGAGGATCGCCGTGAGCGCCGCGGACAGCATCCCGAGGGCGATCGCCGGGCGCCAGGCGAACGGCGCGCTCGGGCGCGCGCCGGTCGCGGGGATGCGCAGCCGCCAGCAGGCGGCCGCCGCCGCGACCGCCACGGGCGCCTGCGCGACGAAGATCGCGCGCCAGTCGAGCAGCTCGGTGAGGATCCCGCCGATCGCCGGGCCCGCCGCGGAGCCGAACACGGCCGCCGCGACCCACAGGCGACGGCCGCGCGTGCCCTCGGCGCCGCCGGCGTCCATGAGGTCGAACCCGGCGACGAGCGCCGCGGCGCCGCCCGCCGCCTGCAGCGCGCGGAAGGCGAGCAGGACCGCGATCGAGTCCGCGGCGGCGCACCCGAGCGACGCCGCCGCGAACAGCGCGAGCCCGATCGCCCCCAGGTGGGCCGGGCCGGCGCGCCGCGCCAGCGCGGCGGCCGGCCAGATCCCGAGCGCCAGCACGAGCGTGTAGACGCCGATCACCGCGGCCACGCCGGTCACCGTCGTGTCGAGCTCGGCGAGGATCGGCGGCAGCGCGAGCGCGACGATCGACGCGTCCGCGAGCGCCAGGCCGGCGGCGACGGCGACGAGGATCAGGGAGGGGCGGCGCACCTCCTCCAGTCTCCCGGACGGCGGCGTGCCGGGCGCCATCGAGGATGCGCCGCTCCGTCCGATCCGGGTCCTACCTTCCCCGCTCCTTGACGGACCTCGCAGCACCGCTCACCCGAGGCCGGGAGCTTCCGCCCTGGCCCGCCAACCGGCCCCTGCGCGCCTGGCAGCAGGAGGCGCTCGCCGCGCTCGCCGAGCACGACGGCGGCTCCTTCCTGGCCTCGGCCACGCCGGCGGCCGGCAAGACGACGTTCGGCCTGCGCGTGGCGTGGGAGATGCTGCGCAGCGGCCGCGTGTCGCGGGTCGTCGTGGCGGGCCCGACGACGCACATCTGCCGGCAGTGGGCGGCCGACGCGGCGCGCTACGGCATCGACCTGGAGCCCAACCGCCCGAACTCCGAGGGGCCCGAGCCGCGCGACCGCCACGGCGTCGCGGTCACCTACCAGACGATCGCCGCCGGTCCGAAGGTCCACGCCCGCGCCGCGCGGCGGCCGACGCTGCTGATCGCCGACGAGCCGCACCACATGGGCGAGAACGCCGCGTGGGGGATCAACGCGCTGCAGGCGTTCGAGGGCTGCGTCCTGCGGCTGCTGCTGTCGGGCACCCCGTTCCGCTCCGACAACGCGGCCATCCCGTGGGTGACGTACGACGACGAGGGCGTCAGCCGGGCCGACTACGTCTACGGCTATCCCCAGGCGCTCGTCGACGAGGTCTGCCGGCCGATCACGTTCCTCCCGTACGACGGCGAGTTCGAGTGGCGCAGCGACGGTCGCCAGCGGACCGCGAGCTTCGACCTCGTGCTGCCGCAGGCGGAGGCGGCGCGCCGGCTCCGCACGGCGCTCGACGCCCACGGCGACTGGATGGGCGAGGTGCTGCGCGACGCCGACGCGCGGCTGTCGCAGGTGCGCGCGGAGGGCCATGCGGACGCCGGCGGGCTCGTGGTCGCCTCCGACCAGGAGCACGCGCGCGCGATCGCCCAGCGGCTGGCCGGCATCGCCGGCGAGCAGCCCGACATCGTGATGAGCGACGAGCCGGAGGCGAGCGCCCGGATCGCCGCGTTCAGCGCCTCGCGGCGCCGCTGGCTCGTCTCGGTGCTGATGGTGTCCGAGGGCGTCGACATCCCGCGCCTGCGCGTCGGGGTGTACGCGACCGCGGCCAAGACCGAGCTCTTCTTCCGCCAGGTCGTCGGCCGGTTCATCCGCCGCACGCCGACGCCGGACCGGCAGATGGCGTACCTGCTCCTGCCGGCCGACCTGCGGCTCAAGCGCCTGGCGCACGACATCGAGGAGGAGCGACGGCACGCGCTCGACCTCTCGCCGCGCGAGGTCGCGGAGCCCGAGGGCCTCGACGAGCTCCCGGGCGAGCACGAGGCCAAGCCGAAGGGGGAGGGCTTCGAGGCGCTCTCGTCGACCGGCGCGCAGCTCGACGAGGCGATCCTGTCGCAGACGACGATGCAGCTGTTCTCCTTCGACGAGCCGGCGCCGCCGCCGGCCGCGAAGGCGGCGCTGGCGGCCTTCGGCGTCGAGGCGCCTGCCGGCGCCGCCGCGGGCACCGCCTCACCCGCCGCGGCCGCGATCTCGTCGTCCGTGCCGTCCGGCGACGCGGCGTTCGCCTCGCGCGAGCGGCTGCGCGAGGAGCGCACGAAGCTCGTCAGCCAGGTGGCGCGCAGGACGGGGGAGACCCACCGCGAGATCCACGCGCGCATCAACCGCCGCACCGGCGCGACGTCCGTCAGCGCGGCGACGCGCGAGCAGCTCGAGAAGGGCAACGAGCTGCTGCGGCGCGATCTGGCGAAGTAGCCGCGACGGCGACGACCTCTGCGCTTGGCGCCCCGGCGGCCACGCGGTCCGGGCTCGGCGCCCCCGGCGAGGGGTGTGGCGATTCACGCTCGCTGAGCGAGCTTCATTCCCCACACGCCCGCCGGCCTGGCGCGGACGCCCTGCCGCCGGTACGGTCGACGCCATGCCGGCTCCGCCCGCGCCATGGCACACCCGCGCGCAGGCCGTCGTCTGGTGGCATCGCGCGGCGAGCGACGCCCCGAAGCCGGACGGCGCCCGCGCAACGCTTCCGGTCACGATCGCCGGGTTCGTGCGCTACCTCGAGAACCCGGTCGGCCCCTATGACGAGATCGTCGCCTCGCCGGTGCTCCGGCTCGACCCGCGGCCCGCGGCGTGGATCCCGTTCATCGCCGTCGACTCGGCCGACTCGGTCGAGGGCGGCCGGGCGAACTGGGACCTGCCCAAGACGCTCGGCTCGTTCGACCTCCGGCCGCCCGTCCTCAGCGGCCGCGGGCCGGACTGGAGCGTCGAGGCGCGGGTGCGCGCCCGCCCGCGTCGCGTCCCGGTCGCGCTCGCGGCCCTCGTCGTCCAGCCACGCGCCGAGCTGCGCGTCAGGGTCCGCGGCCGCGCGCGGCTCGCCACGGTGGAGGTGACGCGCAGCGACCCGGCGTGGCTGCGCGAGGGCCGGCACCCGGGCGTCGTGCTCGACGACGCCCGGGCCGACTTCCTCTAGGCCTACAGCTGCAGCGACTTGGCCACGAGGTACTCCTCGAGGCCGAGGCGGCCGAGCTCGCGCCCGTGGCCGGACTGCTTGAAGCCGCCGAACGGCGCGAGCGGGTTGAACGCGCCGCCGTTGACCTCCACCTGGCCGGTCCGCAGCCGGCGCGCCACCCGCAGCGCGCGCTGCTCGTCGCTCGACCACACGCCGCCCGCCAGGCCGTACGCGGAGTCGTTGGCGATCCGCACCGCGTCGTCCTCGTCCTCGTACGGGATGATCGACAGCACGGGCCCGAAGATCTCCTCGCGGGCGATCGTCATGTCGTTGCGGACGTCCGAGAAGACCGTCGGCCGCACGAAGTAGCCCGTCTCGAGACCCTCCGGCGGCTCGGCGCCGCCGGTGACCAGCCGCGCGCCCTCGGCCTCGCCGCGGGCGATGTAGTCGCGGACGCGGTCGCGCTGCACGGCGGAGACGAGCGGCCCGAGCACGGTCGTCTCGGCGAACGGGTCGCCGGGCGTGAAGCGCTCGGCGACCGCGGCGGCGATCGCCTCGGCCTCCGCCAGCCGCTCGCGCGGCACGAGCATCCGCGTCAGCGCGCTGCACGTCTGCCCGGAGTTCAAGAAGCACTTCGCCACGCCGTTGGGCACCGCGGCGCTCAGGTCGGCGTCGTCGAGGATGACGTACGCCGACTTGCCGCCCAGCTCGAGCGCGACCGGCTTGACCGTCGCCGACGCGACCTCGCTGACGCGCCGGCCGGCCCGCGTCGACCCGGTGAACGAGACCATGTCGACGCCGTCGTGGCCGGCGATCGCCTCGCCGACGACCGGGCCGAAGCCCGTGACGAGGTTGAAGACGCCCGGCGGCATCCCGACCTCCTCGAAGATCTCCGCGAGGACGAACGCGTTGAGCGGGGTGACCTCGCTCGGCTTGAGCACGACCGTGCACCCGGCGGCCAGCGCCGGGGCGACCTTCGCCGCGATCTGGTGCAGCGGGTAGTTCCACGGGGTGATCGCGCCGACGACGCCGACGGGCTCGCGGACGACGAGCGAGTTGCCGATGCGCTCCTCCCACGTCACCTCGCTCACGAGCTGCGGGATCGACGAGAACGTCATGGTCGGCAGGCCCGCCTGGATGCCGCGCGACAGCGACAGCGGCATGCCGAGCTCCTGCGTGATGAGCGCGGCGATCTCCTCGGTGCGCTCCGCCAGCCGCGCGCCCACCGCCGCCATGAGCTCGGCGCGCAGCTCGACCGGGGTCGCCGACCACGGCTCGAAGGCGGCGCGCGCCGCCTCGACCGCGCCGTCGACGTCGGCGGCGGCGCCCTCCGGCACGCGCCCCATGACCTCCTCGGTGGTCGCGTTGACGACCTCGATCGCGCCGGCGCCGGCCGGCTGCACCCACTCGCCGCCCACGTACAGCCGGTCGCGGACGACGATGCCCTCTGCAATGGCCATCAGCAAGCCCTCCCTCTAGGCCGTCGCGGCCGTCGCCGCCGGCTCGCGCGTCCCGGCGATCGCCTCCGCGGTGCGGTGCGCGAGCGCCATGATCGTGATCATCGGGTTCGTGCCCGAGCTGGTCGGGAACGCGGACGCGTCCCCGATCCACACCCCGGGCGTGTCGTGCAGCTCGCCGAACGGCCCGGCGACGCTGGTGCTCCGGTCGGTGCCCATCCGGCACGTGCCCATCTGATGCGCCGAGAAGAGCCGTGCGCCGCCGGCTCGCAGCGGGATGCGCGCGACGCGGTCGAGGAACGCGTCGAGGTCGTCGCCGCGGTGCCACACCGGCGCGTTGGCGGCCAGCGGCACGATCTGCATCGCGCCGGCGGCCTCGTGCAGGCGCACCACGCGCTCCATCGCGTGGCGCGTGTTGCGGACGTCGAGCTCGTCGGTGAGCGCGTAGGTGGGCACCGCCTGCCCGGTGGCGTCGATCGTCACCCGGCCGTGGCCGCGGTCGCGCAGGAGCCCGATGAACGTGGCGCCGTTGCGGAACTGCGCCATCGTCTCCTTGTGCTCGCGCCCGCCGGTCCACGGCACCGCCGAGCCGGAGATCGCGGTCGTGTACTGGACGCCCTCGATCAGGTAGCCGTAGCCGTCCTCGACGTCGCGGAACTCGTCGACGAGGCCGCTGTGCGGGGCGCCCCACCAGGCCTGCTGGTCGCCGCCGTACAGGCCCATCGTCGCTGTGCACGGATGCAGGCGCAGGTGGTCGCCGACGGCCGGGCCGCCGATGCCGGAGCGCAGCAGCAGCGCGGGCGACTCGAGTGTGCCCGCCGCCACCACGACGCGGGGTGCGCGCACGGTCACCGAGCAGCGGCGGCCGTCGGCCGGGTCGGTGTAGACGGCCTCGACGCCGGCCGCACGACCGCCCTCGACCAGCACGCGCTCGGCGGCGGTGTGGACGAGGATCCGGGCCCCCGCGTCGAACGCGTCCTGCAGGTAGGTCTTCAGCGTCCCCTGCTTGGAGCCGCTCTGGTCGCCGAAGCCCATGTAGCCGGCGGTGTCGGGCGAGTAGGTCGCCGGGTCGGTGTTGCGCACGCAGCAGCGGAACGACCAGCCGAGCGCCTCCGCGCCCTCCTTCATCCGCTGGGTCGGCCCGTTGTGGTCGGAGCAGTCGGCGTTGGCGCCGATGCGGCCGAGGACCGCGTCGAGGTGGCGGTCGAACTCCGGCGTGTCGAGCCCTTCGAGCCCGTGCTCGCGGGCCCACTGCGCGCGGACCCAGTCGGTCGTGCGCAGGCAGTTCGTCCAGTTGATCGTGGTGCCGCCGCCGAGCGTGGCGCCCGCCTGGATCGACACGTTCATGTCGGCGGTCGGCGTCGGGCCGCCGCGCCAGTACATCTGCTGGTAGGCCGGGATCTCGAGCTGGAGGAAGTCGGACTCGTCGAGGTAGCCGCCGGCCTCGAGGACGACGACCTGCATGCCGCCCTGCGCGAGCGTGCCGGCGATGACGCCGCCGCCCGCGCCCGAGCCGACCACGACCACGTCCGCCTCGATCGTCTCCGCCTCGCCGGCCGGGACATGCGGCGCGATCGTCTTCGTGCCGGCAGGCGGCGCCGACACCGGGCCCGGGTAGCCGAACGTCCGCCAGTTCGTGTTCTGGCCGGTCGCCGGATCCGGCATGCCGTAGTGGAGGAACAGCGTCACGCTCGTGAGCGTCCCGACGCCGGCGGCCACGGCGGGACCGAGCAGCGACAGGTTGCGCAGCAGCTGCTCACGCGACGCCTGGGAGGCGCGGAGGAAGCCCTGCTGGGCGAGGCCGTCGAGCAGCTGGCCCATGCCGGCCTGCTGCTCGGGCGTGAGCCCGTCGAGGATCTGCTCGAGCCCGGCGTCGACGCCGAGGTCGGTGGCCTTGCGCGCGAAGAACCCGTCCGGATCCGGGGTGCGCTCGATCGCCGGCACGATCGTGTCGCAGACCGCCCGGAGCACGGCGCGGCGGTCGTCGGTGAGGAAGGACATGAGCGCACCCTGAAGGCGGGTGACGCCCATGTCAACTTCAAGCCTGCGATAGACCTCCGCGCCCATGAAGCTCGCGACCTTCCTCCCGCGCGGCGCCGAGACGCCGCTCGCCGGCGAGGTGACCGGCGACCGCCTCACCGCGTTCGACGACGGCTCGACCGTGCTCGACCGGCTCGTCTCCGGCGACCGCACGCCGGCGGGCGGCGAGAGCTGGGCGCTGGCCGACGTCGAGCTGCTCGCGCCGGTGCCGCGGCCGCGGGCGATCTTCGGCATCGGGCTCAACTACGCGTCGCACGCCGCCGAGCAGGGGCGCGACCTGCCCGAGCGGCCGATCGTCTTCATGAAGCTCCCGACGAGCAGCGCGGCGCCGGGCGCGCCGGTGCGCTGCCCCGAGGTCGTGCGGCGGCTCGACTACGAGGGCGAGCTGGCGGTCGTGATGGGTGCGGACGGCGAGGTGGCGGGCTACGCCGTTGCCGACGACGTCTCCGCGCGCGACCTGCAGAAGCGCGAGCCGCAGTGGACGCGCGCCAAGGGCGCCGACGGCTTCTGCCCGTGGGGCCCGTGGATCACCACGGCCGACGAGGTCGGCGACCCGCACGCGCTGCGGCTGCGGACGTGGGTCAACGGCGAGCTGCGCCAGGACTCCTCGACGAGCGACCTCATCTTCCCGGTCGACGCCTGCGTCGCCTTCCTGCGCGAGACGTGCACGCTCGAGCCGGGCGACCTCATCCTCACGGGAACCCCGAGCGGCGTCGGCATGTCGCTCGACCCGCCGCGGTTCCTGGCGTCCGGCGACGTCGTGCGCATCGAGATCGAGGGCCTCGGGGCGATCGAGCACCCGATCGCCTGACGCCGGCGCCGCCGCGTCAGCGCGCGCCCTCGCGCAGCACGCGGTCGAGGGCGTCGGTCATGTCGGCCAGCATCGCGAGGTCGACGTTGCCGAGGTCGTCGCAGCGGCGGTGGTAGCAGGGATCGTGCGGCCGCCCGTTCGGCGCGCGCTCCGAGGCGCCCGTGAACAGGCCGCCGTAGGGGATGCCGACGCGGCCGAACGGCGCGTGGTCCGACAGGCCGCCCACGTCCGCCGGCCGCGGGCGCCGGCCGGTGGCGCGCACCGCGCGACGCAGCCGCTCGCGCAGCGCGCGCGTGCCGTAGACCTCGGCCGACGGGTTCGGCGACGCCACCATGTCGGCGTTGACGTAGCCGGCGATCCGGTCCCGCTCGCCGCGGTCGAGCGCGGCGACGTACCGCCGGCTGCCGTAGAGGCCGTCCTCCTCCGCCGCCCAGAAGGCGAAGCGCAGGCCCGGCTGCGCGCGGCGCCGCTCGGCGACGGCGAGGACGGCCGCCACGCCGCTGCCGTCGTCGTTGACACCCGGGCCCTCGGGGACGGAGTCGAGATGCGCCCCCGCCATGAGGATGCGCCCACGGCGCGCGCCCGGCCGCTCGGCGAGCACCGTGTCGGCCTCGCGCCGCTCCGAGACCACGTCGGCGCGGACGCGGACCCGCCGTCCTGCGTGCGCGGCCAGCGACCGCCCCGCGGCCTGCGAGAGCGCGAGCACCGGGACGTCGACCGCCGGGCCACCGAGCGTGCCGCGGAACGCCGTCGGCGCCGGGCGGTCGTCGGCGACGAGCACGGCCGCGGCGCCCGCCCGCGCCGCCACCACGGCCTTGCGCAGCAGCGTGCAGCCGCCGCGCGGCACGAGCGCCACCTCGCCGGCGCGCACCACGGCGGCGCCGGCGGCGGTGCAGCCGCGCCCACGACGCACCACCCGGAGCGGCGCCCGCACGTCGCCGGCGCCCGAGAACGCCGTCGTGCGGACGTCGCGACCGCGCCGGAGCGTCCGCCCGCCGGCGCGCACGAGGCTCGGCGAGCGCACGTCGAAGAACGGGAACGAGACCGCCTGGCGCGTGACCTCGTAGCCGGCGGCCTCGAGCGTCCGCGTCACGTACCGCACGGCCGTCCCGTAGCCCGGCGAGCCGGCCGCGCGCGTGCCACCGTGCGCGGCCGTCAGCGCGGCGATGGCCCGGAGGTGCTCGGCCGCGGTGTGCGGACGCGGAGCCGCGACCCGCCGCGCCTCGCCGCCGCCGCCGCAGCCCGTCGCGATCGCGGCGATCGCGCCGGCGGCCGCGGCGAGCGCTCCGAGATGGCGGCCCACCGGCCGAGCATGCCACGGAGCGGCCCCGCCGTCCGCCGGTCAGAGGGTGCTTCGGAACCGCGCGCGCGTGGAACAACCCCCGCGATGCCCGCCCACCGCACGCTCCTCCTCGCCCTCGCCGGCGCGCTCGCGACGGCGCTCCTCGCGGCAGCGCCCGCCGGCGCGTCGCTCACCGTCACCGCGACCGTCGTCGGCCCGGCCGCCCAGCACGGCCACACCGCGGTCCTCCCGGTGCTCCTGGCGCCGCCCGGCGCACGCGCCTACGGCCGCCCGGTGCTGCGCGTCGCGATCCGCGGCGCACGCCCGATCCACTGGGGGAGCATCCGGCTGCGCGTCGACCGGCTGCGTCCCGGCGACCGGCTCGGCCTGCGCCTCGACGGGCGGCGCGCCCGGCTCGTGCGGCTGCGCCAGAGCGGCCTGGGCGACTCGTTCCAGCGCGTGCGCGCGGGGCTGCAGCGCACCGCCAAGCGCAGCCGGAACGCGATCGCCGACCTCGAGCCGCTCGTGAAGGGGCGCGACGACGCCGCGCATCGCGACCGCGTCCGCGACCGCCTCAGCGGCCTGCTCGCCCACCTCATGTCGCTGCGAGGCAACCTCGGCACGACGCTCGAGCGCCTGCGGGAGGTCGGCCCGTCGACGGGGGCGCGGCACCGCGCCGTGCGCCGCGCCCAGCGCCGCTACGCCTCGCGGATCGCCGCCGTGCGGCGCCAGGCCGGCGTCGCGGTCCGGCGCACGCGCGCCGCGCTCGCCGCCCTCGGGGCGGGCCCGCCGATCGGCGAGAGCGGCACGCAGCCGGTGATCCCGATCCCCGGGCCGCCGCAGCCCGGCGTGGTCGGCACCGCGTCCGAGCTCAGCTCCAGCCTGCTCGAGCTGCTGACCCGGCTGGGTGTGCTGACGTCACCCCAGCTCGCGTCGCCGGGGGACGTCGTCCACGAGGGCGCCCCGAGCGGCTAGTGCGAGCTGATGACGCGGTCGATCAGCCCGTACTCGACCGCTTCCTCGGGCTTGAAGAAGCGGTCGCGCTCCATGTCGGTGTGCACCTGCTCGAGACTCTGCCCGGTGTGCTTCGCGTAGATCTCGTCGATCCGCTGCCGGGTCTTGAGGATCTCCTGCATGTGGATCTGGATGTCGGTCGCCTGGCCCTCGAACCCGGCCGACGGCTGGTGGATGAGGATCCGCGAGTTCGGCAGCGAGAAGCGCTTGCCCGGCGCGCCGCCCGTCAGCAGCAGCGAGCCCATGCTCATCGCGATCCCGCAGCAGATCGTCTGCACGTCGGGCTTGATGAAGTTCATCGTGTCGTAGATCGCCAGGCCCGCGTAGATCGACCCGCCGGGCGAGTTGATGTACAGCGAGATGTCCTTGTCGGGATCCGACGACTCCAGGTGCAGCAGCTGCGCGACGATCAGGTTGGCCACCTGGTCGTCGACGGCCGTGCCCAGGAAGATGATGCGCTCGTTGAGCAGACGCGAGTAGATGTCGTACTCGCGCTCGCCACGGGCGCTGCGCTCGACGACGGTCGGGATCAGGGGCATGGGCCGGAGACTAGCTACCGCCCGAGCGAGCCCATCATCGCCGCGGGATAGCGCTCGCCGGCGGGCTCCGGCAGCGCCTCGGCGATCTCCCGGCGCTCGTCGTCGGTGAGCGTGATGGCGGCCGCCGCGACGTTCTCCTCGAGGTACGTCCGGCGCTTCGTGCCGGGGATCGGGACGATGTCGTCGCCCTGCCCGAGCACCCAGGCGAGCGCCAGCTGCGACGGCGTCACGCCCTTGCGCTCCGCGAGCTCGCGGATCCGCGCGACGAGGTCCAGGTTGCGCTGGAAGTTCTCGCCCTGGAAGCGCGGCGAGCTGCGCCGGTAGTCGTCCGGGTCGAGGTCGTCGATCGAGGTGATCGCGCCCGACAGGAAGCCGCGGCCGAGCGGCGAGTACGCGACGAACCCGATCCCGAGCTCGCGCACGGCGGGCAGGATCTCGTCCTCGGCGTCGCGCGACCACAGCGAGTACTCGGTCTGCAGCGCCGTGATCGGGTGCACCGCGTGGGCGCGGCGGATGGTGTCGACGCCGGCCTCCGACAGGCCGATGTGGCGCACCTTGCCGGCCTCGACGAGCTCCTTGAGCGCGCCGACGGTCTCCTCGATCGGCGTCTGCGGATCGACGCGGTGCTGGTAGTAGAGGTCGATGTGGTCGACGCCGAGCCGCCGCAGCGACGCGTCGCACGCCCGCTTGACGTACTCGGGGCGGCCGTCGAGCCCGCGCGCGGACGGGTTGTCGCGGTCGCGGACGACGCCGAACTTCGTGGCGAGCACGACCTGGTCGCGGCGGCCCGCGATCGCGCGGCCGACGAGCTCCTCGTTGGCGCCGTAGCCGTACATGTCGGCGGTGTCGAGCAGCGTGACGCCGAGGTCGATCGCCCGGTGGATCGTCGCGATCGACTCCGCCTCGTCGCGGCCGCCGTAGAAGTCGGACATGCCCATGCAGCCGAGGCCGAGGGCGGAGACCTGGAGGTCCTGGCCGAGGGTGCGGGTGTTCATCGGGACCGGGTCCTTTCGCGATAGAGGTCGATCTTGGCGTCGATGCGCTCGAGGCTGCGCCGCACCTCGGCGAGGTGCGCGCGGACGCGCTCGCGGTGCTCGACGAGCAGGGCGAGGCGCTCCGGCTCGGTGTCGTCGCCGGCGCGTACGAGGTCGACGTAGCGGCGCACGTCGCGGATCGGCATGCCCGTGGCGCGCAGCCGCGACACGAACTCGACGCGGGCGAGGTCCGCCTCGCCGAAGCGCCGGTGTCCGCTGCCCTCGCGGGCAACGGCGTCGAGCAGCCCGGCGCGCTCGTAGTAGCGCAGCGTGTGCGCGCTGACGCCCGCCTGCGCGGCGGCGTCGGAGATGGAGAGCGAGGTCACGCGACCCACCGTAGGCCTTCGAGCGCGCTCGAAGTCAAGGGGCTCGTACCCTCGAAAGCCGATGTCCCCGCCTGCTCTCCACCTCAGCGGCCTGACCAAGCGCTACGACGGCGGGCTGCTGGCGCTCGACGACTTCGACCTCACCGTCCCGGCCGGGGCCTTCTTCGGCCTGCTCGGTCCCAACGGGGCCGGCAAGACGACGCTGATCAGCGCCGTCTGCAACCTCATCCGGATCACCGCCGGCGAGGTCCGGATCTTCGGCCACGAGCACACGACCCGCGAGGCGCGCGCGATGATCGGGCTCGCCGAGCAGGACGTGAACCTCGACCGCTTCCTCGACGTGGAGGAGACGCTGCTCTTCCACGGCGGCTACTACGGCATGTCGCGCGCCCACGCGCGGCGCCGCGCCGCGGAGATGATGGACGTCTTCGACCTGCGCGCGAAGGCGGGCGTCCGCGCGCCGCAGCTGTCGGGCGGCATGCGGCGCCGGCTGCTGCTCGCCCGCGCGCTCATGCACGAGCCGCGGCTGGTGATCCTCGACGAGCCGACCGCGGGCGTCGACTTCGAGCTGCGGCTCGAGCTGTGGGAGTACATCCGGCGACTGCACGGCGCGGGCACGACGATCCTGCTGACGACGCACTACCTCGAGGAGGCCGAGGAGCTCTGCGAGGACATCGCGCTGATCCGCGGCGGCCGGCTGCTCGCGCGCGACAGCGCCGACAACCTGCGCGCGGCCTACGACGCCGACACGCTGGCGGAGGTCTACGTGAAGGCGATGGCGGCCTAGAGATGCGCACCGGCCTGATCGCCCTCACCCACCGCGAGGTCGTCCGCGTGCTCAAGCTGTGGTCGCAGACGATCGCGGCGCCCGTCGTCTCGTCGTTCCTGTTCATCCTCGTCTTCGGGCTCTCGCTCGGGGACCGGATGGGCACGGTGCACGGGATCCGCTACGAGGCGTTCATCGTCCCGGGCCTGATCACCATGGCGATGGTCCAGGCCGCCTACGCCAACAACTCGGCGACGGTCTTCCAGGCCCGCTTCGACCGCTACATCAACGACATCCTCGCCTCGCCGATGCGCTCCTGGGAGATCAACCTCGGCCTGACGCTCGGCGGCGTGACGCGCGCGCTGCTCATCGGCGTGGCGCTGCTGCTGCTCGCCGTCCCGGTGACGGAGGTCCCGATCGAGCGGCCGTTCGCGCTGGCCGCCGCCGTCGCGCTCGGGCTGACGCTGTTCTCGGCGCTCGGCGTGATCGTCGGGATCTACGCGCAGTCCTGGGACTTCACGGGCTTCATCAACAACCTCGTGATCCTGCCGCTCACGTTCCTGGGCGGCGTCTTCTACTCGGTCGACCGCCTGCCCGCGCCGTGGGAGGAGCTGTCCCACGCCAACCCGATCTTCTACCTCGTGCAGGCGGTGCGCTTCGGCTTCCTCGGGCAGAGCGACGTCAGCGTCTGGCTCGCGCTCGGGGTGACCGCCGCGCTGGCGGCCGTGACCGTCGGGTGGTCGTCGTGGCTGTTCCGGACCGGTCGCAGGCTGAAGCCGTAGCGCCGCCGCACGTGCTGGACCGGGTGCCGCCGGTCTCGCTCGTGCTGTGCGGCGTGGTGTCGGTGCAGTTCGGCGCGGCGCTGGCCACCACGCTCTTCGACGACCTCGGGCCGGCCGGCACGTCGCTGCTGCGGATCGGCTTCGCGGCGCTGATCATGGCGGCCGTGTTCCGGCCCGCCGTGCGCGGGCTGCGCGGCGCCGACGCCCGCCTCGTCGCCGCGTTCGGCGTGACGCTCGGCGTCATGAACCTCACGTTCTACGAGGCGCTCGACCGGATCCCGCTCGGCGTCGCGGTGACGATCGAGTTCGCGGGGCCGCTCGCCGTCGCCGTCATCGGCTCGCGGCGCCCGCTCGACCTCCTGTGGACGGCGCTCGCGGCCGCGGGCATCGTGCTGCTCGCGAACCCGGGCGGGGCCGAGTCGCTCGACACGCTCGGGCTCGTGTTCGCGCTGTCGGCGGCGGTCTGCTGGGGGCTCTACATCGTGCTCGCCGCGCGCGCCGGGCCGCGCTTCCGCGGCTCGGACGGGGTCACCATCGCGATGGTGATCGCGGCCGTCGTGCCGATCGTGCCGGGCGTCGCCGAGGCCGGCGACGAGCTGCTGCAGCCGCACCTGCTGGCGATCGGCGCCGCGGTCGGCCTGCTCAGCTCCGCCATCCCGTACGCGCTGGAGACCGAGGCGCTCCGGCGGCTGCCGCGCAACGTCTTCAGCGTCCTCATGTCGCTGGAGCCGGCGGTGGCCGCGCTGGCGGGCTGGCTCGTCGTCGGGCAGTCGCTGGCCGCGCGCCAGCTCGTCGCGATCGGGCTGGTCGTCGCCGCGAGCGCGGGCGCCTCACGCGATGCGGCGCCGCCGGTGGACGCGTAGGGTGCGGGCCGCGTGTTCCCCGTCAACGTCCCCAACGTCCTCACGGTGCTGCGGATCCTGCTCGTGCCGGTCGTCGTGGTGGCGCTGCTCGACGAGACCGAGAACGGCGACCTGCTCGCGGCGATCGTCTTCGCGCTCGCGTCGGTGACCGACTGGGTCGACGGCTACGTGGCGCGCTCGCGCGGCGCCGTGACCACGTTCGGCAAGCTCATGGACCCGATCGCCGACAAGCTGCTCGTGGTGGCGGCGCTCGTCGCGCTCGTGTCGCTCGACCGGCTGGCCGCGTGGGTCGCCATGGTGATCATCGGCCGCGAGCTGGCGGTGACGATGAGCCGGATGGCGGCGACCGGTCAGGGCGTCGTCATCTCGGCCAACCGCTGGGGGAAGGTGAAGACCGCCCTGCAGGTGGCGACGATCTTCCTGCTGATCGCGGTCAGCGGGTCGCCGGGCTGGCTCGACGCGCTCGTCTACGTGACCGTCGCGGTGACGATCGTCTCGGGCGTCGAGTACTTCTTCGGGCTGCGCCGGACGTTGG
Source organism: Capillimicrobium sp. (assembly GCA_035761245.1). GTDB lineage: Bacteria > Actinomycetota > Thermoleophilia > Solirubrobacterales > Solirubrobacteraceae > Capillimicrobium. The sequence continues at coordinate 41,401 of DASTRJ010000113.1, forward strand.
CGGCGCGCGAGCGCAAGGGGGCGCAGGCGTGAAGTGGGCCGTGGCGCTGCTCGTCGCGGCGCTGCTGGCCACCGTGACGACCGTCGTGGTCGTCGTGCTGCGCGAGCGCGACCCGGTGCCCGAGGACCTGCGCGACTGCACCAAGGACGCCGGCGGCCGCCGCGTCGACGGGGCCGACAGCCTCGGGCCGATGCGCGTCGACCTCCTGCACGGCACGCTGCGCGAGGCCGAGACGGTGAAGCTGCGCAACGGCTACCGCGTCACCTTCCTGCGCCCCGCCGACGACAGCTACGTCACGATCGTCGAGCAGGGGCCGGACCAGTTCCGGCTCAGGCCGCTGGCCACCGTCCGCGACCAGCCGAGCCTCTTCCCGCTGGTGGCCTACGCGCAGGGCGACGACGCCCGCGAGCTCGAGGCCTGCGTCGACGACCTGCGCTGAGCCGCGCTCGCCGGGCTCAGGGCCGCCCGGCGGCGTCGAGCCACTCGCGCATCGACGTGTGGTGCAGCGCGTGCTCGCCGCTGTCGAGCTCGTGGCGCAGCTCGCCGAGCAGGCCGAAGCGCTCCGCGACGACGTTGTGCTGGTGGATCGTCTCGAGGTTCTCCTGGCGCGCCGAGACGAAGTGCTGGTCGGAGAGCTCCGGGAGCCCCTCGACGACGCTCTTGATCATCTCGCGCACGCAGTCCTCGACGAACCGCGGCCGGCGATGCGCCTTCTCGACGACGGCGCCCTCGTCGGAGCGCTTCATGAGCTCGTAGATCTCGCTCGACATCGAGTCCTCGACGATCGCGAGCAGCCGGTGGCCCTCGATCTCGATGTCGCAGTCCTCGGGGCAGCCGATGTGCAGCGTGCCGAGCCCGCGCTGGTTGTGGGTCGCCACCGGGACGTCGTCGAGGATCTGCTCGATCTGCTCGTCGGTGAACCCGTGCGCGCCGAGTCGCTCGCGCGCCGCTCCGGCGACGAGCTGCTGGGCGCAGGGGCAGGCGGTCATGCCCTGCGCGGCGACGCCGACCATCCGGCGCGTGCCCCGCTCGGAGGCGACGGCCGAGCCGAACAGCGTGTAGATCTCCTGCGTCTGGATGCCGGAGACGGGCGCGGGCTTGTGCTCCGGGTAGCGCGCCGCGATCGTCACCTCGGCGCGCAACGCGCCCTGGCGCTCGCGCACCAGCTCGGCGATCCGGACCGCGAGGCTCTCCGCACGGAACGCGTGCTCGCCGAGGATGACCTCGCCGATGACGTCGTTGACGGTCTCCTCGAAGCGCGACATGTGAGCGCCCTTCTGGCGCGGGCCGAGGTCCACGAAGCACTCCAGACGCGCCGAGAACAGCTGCTCGGCGACGCGGATGACCTTCTCCACCCCGGTGACACCGACGCGCGAAAGCGAGATGTGCACGGAGGGTTGGCTAGCTTGGACGTCGGGAGAGGCGACGAGCTCCATGTGCTCAACGGTAGCGCGGCGCTGTGCTATCACTTCGCGGGAGGAGAGATGAGGGATCAAGCCTCGGTCCACGGCGGTCGATACCGCCACGGAAGGACAGGAAGCTGGCTCGCGATGCCCGGGGGGCGACGGTTTGACGGACAAGGCTGACGTGCTGCTCGCCGACGAGGCTCCGATCCACGAGCTTGACGAGCTCCAGCCGCTGATCGCCAGCGGCCACGACCGCGGCTACATCACCATCGAGGAGATCACGAGCTCCCTGGAGGAGGTCGAGGTCACCAAGGAGCAGGTCTCCGAGCTCCACGCGCACTTGGTCGACCAGGGCATCGACATCGTCGGCGCCGACGGCAAGCCGGTCGCGGCGTCGTCGGACGCCAAGCGCAAGGACGACGACGACGCCGGCGCCGGGGACGCGGTCAAGAAGCCTGAGATCGACCTCACCGTCGAGCCCTCGCTCGACTCGCTGCGGCTCTACCTCCGCTCGATCGGCCGGGTCCCCCTGCTGACGGCCGCCGAGGAGGTGTCGCTGGCGAAGCGGATCGAGCGCGGCGACATGGCGGCCAAGCAGCAGATGGTCGAGGCGAACCTGCGGCTGGTGGTCTCGATCGCCAAGGGGTATCTGGGTCGCGGCCTGACGTTCCTGGACCTCATCCAGGAGGGGTCGCTGGGGCTGATCCGGGCGGTGGAGAAGTTCGACTACCGCCGGGGCTACAAGTTCTCGACG
>DASTRJ010000114.1:0-34247 GCA_035761245.1 Capillimicrobium sp.
CTTCTCGATCCCGTCGAGCGCCTGCTGCATCCGCTTCGCGCCCTCGAACTCGAACGGCTTCGTGACCACGCCGACGGTCAGCGCCCCGATCTCCTGCTTGGCGATCTCGGCGATCACCGGCGCGGCGCCGGTACCCGTGCCGCCGCCCTCGCCGGCGGTGCCGATGCCCATGAGCGCGGACCCGGCGTCGTGCATGATCGTCCGCACGTCGGCGAAGTCCAGGTTGATGAGGCCGGGGATCGTGATGAGGTCGGTGATGCCCTGCACGCCCTGGCGCAGGACGTTGTCGGCCTCGCGGAACGCGTCGAGGATCGACGTGCGCCGCTCGATGACGGACAGCAGCTTCTCGTTGGGGATGACGATCAGCGTGTCGACGACCTCGCGCAGGCGCTGGATGCCCTCCTCCGCCTGCCGCGTGCGCTGCGTGCCCTCGAACTCGAACGGCTTGGTGACCACGCCGACCGTGAGCGCGCCGATCTCGTTCTTGGCGATGTCGGCGATGACCGGCGCGGCGCCGGTCCCGGTGCCGCCGCCCTCGCCCGCGGTGACGAAGACCATGTCGGCGCCCTTGAGCGCCTCCTTGATCTCGTCGCGAGACTCGGCGGCGGCGCCGTAGCCGACGTCGGGGTTCGCCCCCGCGCCGAGCCCCTTGGTGAGCTCGTGGCCGATGTTGAGCTTGATGTCGGCCTCGGTCATCTGGAGCGCCTGGGCGTCCGTGTTCGCCGAGATGAACTCGACGCCACGCAGGCCGGCGTCGACCATCCGGCTCACGGCGTTGGTTCCACCGCCGCCGACGCCGACGACCTTGATGACGGCCAGGTAGCTGCCGCTGCTCTCCATGAAAAGGGTGTCCGAGTCTCTAGGTAGCGTTGAGGGTTTTCGGCGCTTTCCGGGGGAAACGCCTCGAACCACGGTATGCACGCGGTTTCGGAAAAGTCAACGCAAAGCGTAGCGGCGCAACCCGCGTTGCAGAACCCCGAACCCTCGACGAACCCCCGAGAGTGCCGGAAACCAGCGCCTCAACCTCAACTGGAGGGTACGACTCCTCCGGGGAAGCCGCCGGCCGCCGGCCGCTCCGGCAGCCGGACGTCGATGTAGCCGGCGCCGTCGGCGCCCGGATCGTTGAGGACACGGCCCGTCGCGATCCACTTCGCGTAGGCGCGATCCGCCGTCCCGAGGATGACCCGCGGGCCGTCGCGCAGCTGCGCCTCGAGCCCCTCAGGCCCCTCCGAGACGCGCTCGACGTACCGGCGCATCGCCTCGGGCGCCGCCGCCACCACGGCCAGCGCCGTCGCCGCGTCGCCGCCCGTGAGCCGCCCGCCCGCGGGAAGCGCCGAGGCGTCGACCTCCGGAAGGCCCTCGTCGCTCGCGTGCCCGGTCAGCAGGGTGCCGTCGGCCGCGACCGGGGTGCGCTCGTCGCCGACGGTCAGCGCGGCGACCGGCGGACGCTCCTCGACCGCGATGCGCAGCCGGTGCAGCGGGTCGGCCTCGACGCTGAGGTTTTTGACCTGCGGGTAGCGCTCCACGGCCGCGCGCAGCGCCTCGGCGTCGACGTGCAGCGTGGTCATCTCCTCGGCGGCTTGGCGCAGGGCCGCCTCGACCGACGCCTTCTCGGCGCCCGTCACGCCCGTGATCTCCACCTGCTCGACGCGCACGAGCGAGGAGTCGCGCAGCCACAGCCAGCCCCCGGCCGCCGCCGCGGCGAGCAGGACCGCGACCACGGCCCACGTCCGGACACGCAGGCGCGGGAGCCTCGGCAGGCGATGCAGGACGGCGGCAACCATCTCGCCGACGGCCTTCGACCGCGCCGCCCGGTCTCCTGCCTCCGCGGCCGGCGTTCAGCCGACGAGCCGGCGCCCGAGCGCGTCGATGTCGCCGGCGCCCAGGACGAGCACGACGTCGCCGCGCCCCACCCGCGGCTCCAGGACCCGCTGGGCGTCGTCGAACGTCGGCAGCCACAGCACCGGCCGCCCGCCGGCCGCGTCGGCCGCCGCCGCGGCGACGAGCCGGCCCGTCACGCCCGGGAAGTCGGCGGCCCGCTCGCGCGACGGGTAGACGTCGAGCACGGCGACGACGTCCGCGCCCGCCAGCGCCTCCCCGAACTCCCGCGCCAGCGCCCGCGTGCGCGAGTACAGGTGCGGCTGGAAGATCGCCACGACACGGCCCTCGCCGGCCACCGTGCGCGCGGCCGCGACCGTCGCCGCCACCTCCGTCGGGTGATGGGCGTAGTCGTCGACCACGACCGCCCCGGACGGCGTCTCGCCCAACCGCTCGAAGCGCCGCCCCGCCCCGGTGAAGCCGGCGATCGCCGCCGCCGCCGCGGCCGGGTCGGCGCCCGCGAGCCGGGCCGCCTCCAGCGCCGCCGTCGCGTTGCGCGCGTTGTGCAGGCCCGGCACGTTCACCACGACCTCCTCCCCGCGCCACGAGAACCGCGAGCCGCCCGGCTCGAGCACCACGTCGGCGGGCTCGTACGCGACCACGGGGCGATCGCCGCGGAGCGCCACCAGCTCGGGGCGATCCCAGATCACCGCCTCGCGCGGCGCCTCGAGGAACGCGCGGAAGTCCGCCTCGACCTCGGCGAGCGAGCCGAACGTCGCGTGATGGTCGAGCTCGACGTTGGTCACGACGGCGACCTCGACGCTGAGCGAGAGCATCGAGCGGTCCGACTCGTCGGCCTCGACGACGAGCCACTCCCCCGTCCCCCACGCGCCGTTGGCGCCGGTGGTGCGCAGGACTCCCCCGATGAGGTAGCCGGGATCGAGGCCGCAGGCGAGCAGCACGTGCGCGGTCATCGACGACGTGGTCGTCTTGCCGTGCGCGCCGGCGACCGCGATGGTGCGCCGCAGCGCCGTCAGCTCGCCGAGCAGCTGCGCCCGGCGCAGCACCGGCAGGCCGCGCTCGCGGGCGGCGACGAGCTCGGGGTTGTCGGCCGGCACCGCGGTCGAGATCACGACCTCGACGCCCTCGCCGGCGGGCAGGTTGGCGGCGTCATGCCCGACGGTGGCCTCGATGCCGGCGGCGCGCACCCGCTCGAGGTGCGGCGACAGCGCGCGGTCCGAGCCGGTGACGGTGGCGCCGAGCGCCCGGGCGGCGAGGGCGTAGGCGCTCATCCCGGCGCCGCCGATGCCGAGCACGTGCAGCCGCCGTCCGCTCCAGGGGTAGTCAGTCACGCGCGCGGATCCTAGAGTTCACCTCGTGGACTCGCTTGCCGTGGTCGTCCTCGGAGCGTGGGCCGCCACCTTCGCCATCTGGCTCTGGGTCAGGGCGCCCCACCAGCGCCGTCCGAACGAGCGCTACGGCGCCGAGCGCTCCTACGCCGCCGAGGCCGAGGTCGAGGAGTCCGACATCGCCGAGATGATCGAGGCCCGCAACGCGATCCGCCGCCGGCGGGGGCTGCCGGAGATCGGCGACGAGCTCGTCGAGCAGCTGCGCCGCGACGCCGCTCCGTAGCGCTCAGCCGGCCGAGGCCGCGGCGCGCACCTCGGCCGCGATCGTCTCCGCCGCGTGCGGCAGCGCCAGCGCCGCCGAGGCGGCGGCCATCGCCCCGAGGCGCCCCGGGTCGCCGAGCAGCGCGCCGACCTCGCGGGCGAGCCGCGGCCCGTCGAGCTCGGCGTCGGGGACGAGGACCGCGGCGCCCGCGTCGACCATCCAGCGCGCGTTGGCGGTCTGGTGGTCGGCGGCCGCGTACGGGTACGGGACGAGCACGGCGGGCTTGCCGTGCGCGGCGACCTCGAAGATCGATCCGCCCGACCGGGCGACGACGAGGTCCGCGGCGGCGAGCGCGTCCCCGAACGGCTGGATGTAGGGCTCCAGCAGGTACCGCCCGGTCGCGGGCAGCCGCTCGCGCAGGCTCTCGTAGTCGCGGTGGCCGCTGGCGTGCAGCACCCAGTACGGCGCCTCCGCGAGGCCCTCGATCGCCGCCTCGTTGATCGAACGGGCCCCCAGCGACCCGCCGAAGACGAGCACGACGGGCGCGTCCTCCGGGATGCCGAAGCGGGCGCGCGCGGCGGCGCGGTCGGTCACCGGCGGCGGGACCGGCCGGCCGGCGACGAGGTAGCGGGGCGGCTGGAGCCCTTCGATCGGGAACGCCAGGCACACGCGGCGCGCGAAGCGGGCGAGCGCGCGGTTGGTCAGGCCGAGGTGCGAGTCGGCCTCCGTCAGCACGATCGGCACCCGCCGCAGCACCGCCGCCAGGCCGACGGGCCCGGCGACGTAGCCGCCGCCGCCCATCACCACGTCGGGCCGCTCGCGGCGCACGATCCGCAGCGCGGCGGCCAGCGCGCCGACGGCCTGCAGCGCGGCCCGGGCCGCCTTCAGCGGGTTGCTGCGCGACAGCCCGCTGACCTTGATGCGGTGCATCGGATAGCCGGCGGCCGGGACCAGCTCCGCCTCGGCGCGCTCGCCGCCGACCCAGACGACGTCGTCGCCGTCAGACCGCAGCGCGTCGGCGACCGCCAGCGCGGGCACCACGTGCCCCGCCGTGCCGCCCGCGGCGATGAGGACCTTCCTGCTCATGTGCCCGGGAGTCTCCCCGAACGGCCCGCAGGTGCGTCGTGCGCCCGGACGCGACGTTCAGCAGCAGGCCCATCCCGGCCAGCAGCGTCATCAGCGACGACGAGCCCGACGAGATGAACGGCAGCGGCACGCCGGTCAGCGGCGCGAGGCCGAGCACCGTGAAGAGGTTCAGCAGCGCCTGGCACAGGATCAGCGACGTCACGCCGGTGGCGAGCAGCGTCGCGTACGTGCCCTTCGCCGCCTTCGCCGCGCGCAGGCCCGCGTAGGCGATCAGCCCGTAGAGGAAGAGCAGCACCCACACGCCCACGACGCCGATCTCCTCGCCGATCACGGCGAGGATGAAGTCGGTGTGGGCCTCCGGCAGGAAGAAGATCTTCTGCACCGACTCGCCGAGCCCGCGTCCGAACAGGCCGCCCGAGCCCATCGCGATCTGCCCCTGCACCGACTGGAAGCCGATCGTGTCGGCGTGCGCCCACGGGTCGAGGAACGCGGTCAGGCGGGCGCGGCGGTAGGGCTCCAGGATCGCGAAGAGGCCGATCAGCACGACCGCCGCGCCGACGCACCTGCCGAGCAGCCGGATCGGCATCCCGGCCGCCACCAGCAGCGCGCACATCGTGAAGCCGATGACGAGCGCGGTGCCGAGGTCCGGCTGCGAGGCGATGAGCACGCACGCCGTCCCCGCGACGAGCAGCAGCGGGTTCATGATGCCCTTGAGGGTCAGCACCATCCGCGGCCGGTCGGCGATGAGCCGGACGGCGTAGAGGACGAGCGCGATCTTGGCCAGCTCGCTCGGCTGGAACTGCAGCGGCCCGGCGCCGATCCAGCGCGTGGCGCCGTTGACCTGGACGCCGATGCCGGGGACCTTCACGGCGAGCAGCAGGACGAACGAGACGCCGAGCAGCGCCGGCGTGACGTCGCGGATCACGCGCAGGTCCATGCGCGAGACGACCTGCATGACGACCAGCCCGATGCCGCCGTAGACCAGGTACTTGACGAGGTAGGCGGTGCCGTCGCCCTGGCCCTCGAGCAGCGTGCGCGCGGACGAGGCGCTGTAGACCATCACCGCGCCGGCGGCGAGGAGGCAGAGGGTGGCCGTGAGCAGGATCCGGTGCTCGAGGGGCTGCTCGCGGGCGGCATCGCGAGAACGGGCCATCTTCCGGGCGGGCTTCGACGCGCGCGGGGAGTTCCCTGCCCCACGTCGCCGATCGCGGCGCGGTCGGCGCGCCGTCGCCTACGCGATGGACTGCTGGTAGATCGTGAAGCCGATCGCGCTGCAGACCGCGGCGAGGATCCAGAAGCGCAGGATGATCTTCGTCTCCGACCAGGCCATCAGCTCGAAGTGATGGTGGATCGGGGCCATGAGGAAGACCCGCTTGCGGAAGGTCTGGAACGTGAAGACCTGGATCATCACGCTGAGCGCCTCGATGACGAAGATGCCGCCGAGCAGGATGAGCAGCACCTCGGTCTTCGTCATCACGGCGATGCCGGCGATCGCGCCGCCGAGGCCGAGCGACCCGGTGTCGCCCATGAAGATCGTCGCCGGGAACGCGTTGAACCACAGGAAGCCGACGCAGGCGCCGACGAGGCAGGCGCACAGCAGCGCCAGGTCCTCCTGGCCGGTCGTGATGAACGTGATGCCGATGTAGGCGAGCAGGACGATCGCCGCGGACCCGGCGGCGAGCCCGTCGAGGCCGTCGGTGAGGTTGACGGCGCTCGTCGTCCCGGCGACCACGAGGTAGATGAGCACCGGGTAGAAGACGCCGAGGTCGATCTGCGCGTCGACGTAGCGCAGCCGCAGCGTCGGCGGCAGCCCGGCCTTCTCGGTGGCGATCCACCACAGCAGCAGCGAGATCGCGATCGTCACCGCGAGCTTCGTGCGGCCGCGGATGCCGAGCGACCGGCGCCGGACGATCTTCGTGTAGTCGTCGGCGAAGCCGAGCAGGGCGCAGAGGATCGCCACGACGTAGATGCCGATCGCCCGCCAGCTGTAGTCGCTGAGGATGAGGAACGGCAGCGAGACGGCGAGGAAGATGATGATCCCGCCCATCGTCGGCGTGCCCGCCTTCGAGTGATGGCCCTCGGGGCCCTCCTCGCGGATGTTCTGGCCGAACTCCCGCACGCGCAGGAACGCGATGAACCGCGGGCTCAGGAAGACGCAGATGAGCAGGGCGGCCGTGCCGCCGATCAGGACCTCGCCCACGGCTACAGCGCCTCGGCGACCGCTTCGAGTCCCACGCCGCGCGATGCCTTCACCAGGATCGTGTCCCCCGGCTGCTGCAGCTCACGCACGAGCTCGACGGCCGCGGCGGCGTCGTCGACGGCGTGGTCGCCCCCCATCGCGGAGGCGAGGCGGCCGACGGTGACGATCACGTCGGCGCGCTCGCGGGCGTACGCGCCGATCTCCTCGTGGTAGCGGATCTCGTCGGGGCCGAGCTCGAGCATGTCGCCGAGCACCGCGACGCGGCGGCCCGGCGCGCGCGAGAGCTCGTCCAGGGCGGCGCGCATCGACATCGGGTTGGCGTTGTAGCAGTCGTTGATGACGACGGCTCCGCGCTCGGTCTCCAGCCGCTGCCCGCGGCGGGCCGACAGCTCGACCTCGACCGGCCCGCGCGGCCGGACGCCGATCGCGCGCGCGGCGGCGAGCGCGGCGAGCGCGTTGTGGCGCATGTGGCGGCTCTCGAACGGGATCGTGACGCCGTCGAGGTCGGAGACCTCGCCGCCCGGGCCGAACGTCGTCCACGTGACGTCGTGGCGGTGGTGCGGATCGAGCAGCGGCTCGTCGGCGGGGACGATCGCCGTGCCCCCCGGCCGCAGCCCCGCGATGAGCTCGGCCTTGGCGGCGGCGATCGCGGTGATCGAGCCGAGCAGCTCGAGGTGGACCGGGCCGATGTTGACGACGACGCCGACGTCCGGCTCGGCGATCCGCGCCAGCTCGGCGATCTGCCCGAGCCCGCGCATCGCCATCTCCAGGACGAGCACCTCGGTGTCGGCCGGCGCCGAGAGGATCGTCAGCGGCAGGCCGATCTCGGTGTTGAGGTTCTGCGGCGTGGCGACGGTGCGGCGATGCGGCCGCAGCATCCCGGCGAGCAGGTCCTTGGTCGACGTCTTGCCGGTCGAGCCGGTGACGCCGATCACGTGCGCGCCGAGGTGACGCCGCCATGCCGTCGCGAGGCGCTGCAGTGCGGCGAGCGGGTCGTCGGCGGCGAGCAGGACGCCCGAGGCGCCGGCGGCGCGCGCGGCCTCGGCGTGCTCGGGGCGCGTCAGCGTGCCCCAGGCCCCGGCGGCGAGCGCCTCGGTGGCGAAGCGCCCGCCGTCGTGCCGCTCGCCCGGGAGGCCCGCGAAGAGGTCGCCGTGGCGCACCTGGCGGCTGTCGATCTCGGCGCGGTTCGGGCCGGCGTCGAGCCCGGCGGGCGCCTGCAGCAGCCGCGCGCCGGCGGCCTCGGCGACCTGCTCAGGCGACCAGACGTGCACGCAGCGCCTCCCGCGCCTCGGTGACGTCGTCGAACGGGATCTTCTCGCCGCCCGCGAGCTCCTGGCCCTGCTCGTGCCCCTTGCCGGCGATGACGACGACGTCGCCGTCACGGGCCAGCGCGATCGCGTCGCGGATCGCCTGCCGCCGGTCGGGCTCGCGGCGCACGTCGTCGCGCCGGATCCCGGCGAGGATCTCGGCGATGATCGCCTCCGGGTCCTCCGAGCGCGGGTTGTCGGAGGTGACGATCACCTCGTCGGCGAGCCGCGCGGCGACCTCCCCCATGAGCGGGCGCTTGCCGCGGTCGCGGTCGCCGCCCGCGCCGAAGGTCACGATGACGCGCCCGGACGTCAGCTCCCGCGCGGCGCGCAGCACGTTCTCCAGCGAGTCGGGCGTGTGGGCGTAGTCGACGAGCACCGCGAAGCCCTGGCCCTCGTCGACCGGCTCGAAGCGTCCCGGCACGCGGCCGGCGCGCGGCAGCGCGTCCGCGATCGTCGCGTCGTCGACGCCGAGCGCCCGAGCGGCGGCGATGGCCCCGAGGACGTTGAGGACGTTGAAGCGCCCGGGCAGCGGCGTGCGCACCTCGCGCCCGTCGAGGCGGAAGGTGCTGCCGGTCAGCGTCGACCGCACGTCGGTGGCGCGCAGGTCGGCGTCGTGGTCGATGCCGATCGTGACGACGTCGAGCTCCTCGGCGAGGCGGCGCCCGTACGGGTCGTCGACGTTGACGACGCCGACCTCCGGCCCCGCCTCGAACAGCTTGCGCTTGGCGAGGAAGTAGTCCTCCATCGTCGGGTGGAAGTCGAGGTGGTCCTGCGTGAGGTTGGTGAAGACGGCCACCGCCCAGTGGATCGCGTCGACGCGGTGCAGCTCGAGCGCGTGCGAGCTGGCCTCCATCGCCACGGCGCGGTCGCCGGCCTCGAGCATCCGCGCGAACGCCGCCTGCAGCTCGATCGCCTCGGGCGTCGTGCGCGCCAGCACGGCCTCCCGGCCGCCGACGACGCTCTTGACCGTGCCGAGCAGCGCGGTCTGGATGCCGCCCGCCTGCAGCAGCTCGCGCACGAGGAAGGCGGACGTCGTCTTGCCGTTGGTGCCGGTGATCCCGACGACCTTCAGCCGCGCGGTCGGATCGCCGTGGAAGCGCGCCGCGACCGTCGCCATCGCGGCGCGCACGTCGTCGACGACGACCTCCGGCACCCCGAGCCGGAGGGGGCGCTGGACGACGAGCGCCGCCGCGCCGCGCGCCACCGCGTCGGGGGCGAAGTCGTGTCCGTCGCGCGTGAAGCCGGGCACGCAGAAGAAGAGGAAGCCCGGCTCCACGAGCCGGTTGTCGAAGGCGAGGCCGGTGATCTCGACCCCTGCGGTCTCCGGTCCGCGCGCGCCGACGAGGTCATCGAGCCGCATCGCCCGCGGATGCTACTTCGGGGCGATGCGGAGGTACGGGAGCGCGAACGCCATGATCTGGCCGAACGCCGGCGCCGCGACGGAGCCGCCGTAGATGTCGCCCTTCGGCTCGTCGACCATCACGGCGCAGAGCAGCTCCGGGTCGTCGGCCGGCGCGAAGCCGACGAACGAGGCGACGTACATCGTGTCCGAGTAGCCGCCGGTCTCGGGGTCGACCTTGTTGGCGGTGCCGGTCTTGCCGGCCAGCTCGTAGCCGGGCACGGAGACCTCGCTCGCGGTGCCGCCCGGCCCGAGCACGCCCTTGAGCATCTCGCGGATCTGCGCGGCCGTCTCCGCGGAGATCACGCGCTTGCCGTGCGGCTCGCCGACCGGGTTGCCGCCGACCGCCGAGATGATGTGCGGCGTGCGCAGGATGCCGCCGTTGGCGATCGCCGAGTACGCCTGCGCCATCTGCAGCGGCGTGACCGACAGGCCCTGGCCGATCGGCAGGTTGCCCATCGACGAGCCGGAGTAGTCCTCGGGCTTCGGCACGATGCCCATCTCCTCGCCGGGGAGGTCGGCGCCGGTCGGGCGGCCGAAGCCGAAGCGGCGCACCCACTGGTCGAAGCGCTCGGGCCCGAGCCGCATGCCGATCTTGATCGCGCCGACGTTGCTGGACTCGGCGAGGATCTCGGCGGTCGAGAGGTTGACGTAGCCGCGCGGGTGCGACTCGCCGATGGTGCGGTCGGCGACCTGGATCTGCGGCGGCAGGTCGAAGCGCGTCTCGGGCGTCACCTTCCCGTCCTCCAGCGCGCCGGCGACCGTGAAGGCCTTGAACGTCGAGCCCGGCTCGTACGTGGTGCCGACGGCGCGGTTCTGGTTGGCGTAGCTCGGCGCCGCGGCCGGGTCGTTGGCGTTGATCTGCGGCCAGTTGGCGAGCGCGAGGATCTCGCCGCTGTCGGGGTCCATCACGATCGCCGTGGCGCCCTTCGGCTGGTAGACCTGCCCGACGCCGCTGAGCACCGCCTCCACCTTGGCCTGGATCGCCGCGTCGAGGGTCAGCTCAAGGTCCTTGCCCGGCTCGGACGGGACGGTGTCCTCGACGCCGATCGGCTGGCCGATCGCGTCCTGCGTCAGCCGCCGGGTGCCGTCGCGGCCGTGCAGCAGGTCGTCGGCGGAGTACTCGAGGCCGTAGAGGCCCTTGCCCTCGGTCCCGACGTGTCCGAGGACCTGGGAGGCGAGGTAGTCGCGCGGGTAGCTGCGCAGGCTCGTCGGGATGAAGTCGATGCCCTCGATCTCGAGCCGCTTGACCTTCTCCGAGGTGGCGGCCGGGACCCCGCGCGCGAGGTAGACGAAGCCGGTGTCCTTCAGCGTCAGCTTGCGCAGCAGCTCGTCCTCGGGCTCGCCGAGGATCTTCGAGAGCTTCGTCGCCGTCGCCGGGGCGTCGTCGATGAGGTACGGCGTCGCGGCGATGTCGTCGGCCGGCTCGCTGACGGCCAGCGGCACGCCGTTGCGGTCGAGGATCGAGCCGCGCTCGGCGGGGACGGTCACCTCGGAGACCTGCTGGGTGGCGGCGGCCTGCTTGAGGCTGTCGGCGCGGACCGTGCCGAGCCAGGCCGAGCGGACGCCGGCGAACGCGAGCAGGGAGAGGAAGACCGCGAAGAGGAGGCCGATGCGACGGTCGATGAGCGCCACGGCTACTCGCCGACGCCGGTGGGCGCGGCGCCGCCGGCGGTGACCGGAGCGGCGGTCGTGGACGAGGCGGCGGTGGTGCCGGAGGAGGAGGTCGCCGTGGGCGCGGTCGTCCCGGTCGTGCCGGTCGTGCCGGTGGTCGCGCTCGAGGAGGGCGCGGGCGTCGCCGCGGTGGCGGTGGCGGCTGCGGTCGCCGTCGCGGCGGGATCGACCGTCGTCGTGCTGGGGGTCGCGGTCGCGGTCGCGCTCGGATCGGTCGTGGCGCCGGTCGCGGTCGCCGTCGGATCGGTGGTGGCGGCCGACGCCGGCGTGGTGCCGTCGGCGAGCGTCGGCAGCGTGGCCGTGGTCGCCGAGGCCGGCGCCGGGATGGCGGGCGTGTCGCCGCCGACGCTCTTGCCGCCCTCGCCGAGGAACGTGACCTCGCCGGTCGCGGGCAGGAGCATGTCGAGCTCGGCGGCCTTCTGCTGGATGCGGTCGAGCGTGTCGAGCTTGTTGATCTCGGCGCTGAGCGCGGCGTTCCGGGTCGCGAGGTCCTGGGCGCGCTCGACGTCGGCGCCCATGCCCGCGTTGAGCTTGAGCAGCGAGACCTGCATGAAGACGAGCCCGATGAGGCCGACCGCGATCAGGCCGATCCAGAGCCGGCTGCGCAGCAGGCGGTCGAGCAGGCGGTGCTCGGCCAGCCCGCCGAGGCCCTGGACGATCCGCGGGCCGAGCGGCTGGGCGACGCGCGAGCGGCCGGGGCGCGGCAGCGCGACGGCGCCGCCGGCCGGGCCGGACACGCGCCGCGGCGCGACGGCGTCGGTGAAGCTGAGCTGGTTCGGCGAGACGCGCTTGGGCGCCACGCGCTTGGACGCGGCGGCGCGGGCCGAGCCGCCGCTCTTCGGGCGGGCGGCGGGGCCGGAGACGCGGCGGGCGCCGCGCGTGCCGGGCGTGCGGCGCAGCGTCCGCGCGTGGCCGGCGACCGTCGAGGCGGCAGGCGGGGTCATCAGGCGCTCCCTCCGTCGCGGAGCTTGCGGGCCGCGCGCAGGCGGGCGGACGCCGCGCGCGGGTTGTCGGCGATCTCCTCGGGCGTCGGCTGGACGGCACGGCGGCTGAGCAGCGCGGCCTCGGCGGTGCGACCGCAGGCGCAGACGGGCAGGTCCGGCGGGCAGATGCAGCCACGGGCGCGGTCGGCGAGGAAGCGCTTCACGCGCCGGTCTTCCAGGGAGTGGAAGGAGATCCCTGCAAAGCGGCCACCTTCGCGCAGCAGCGCCCAGGCGCTGGGCAGCGCGCGGTCGAGCTGCTCGAGCTCGCCGTTGACCGCGATCCGGATGGCCTGGAAGGCGCGCTTGGCGGGATGGCCGCCGGCGAACCGGGCGGGCGCGGGGATGGCGTCCTTGATGACCTCGACGAGCGCGTTCGTCGTCTCGAGCGGGCGCTGCTCGCGCGCGCGCACGATCGCGCGCGCGATCTGCTTGGCGTAGCGCTCCTCCCCCAGCTCGCGCAGCACGCGGGCGAGCCGGCGCTCGTCCCACGTGTTGACGACCTCGCGCGCGTCGAGCTCCTGGCCCGGGTCCATGCGCATGTCCAGCGGCGCGTCGTAGCTGTAGGAGAAGCCGCGCTCGAAGGTGTCGACCTGCATCGAGGAGATGCCGAGGTCGAGCAGGACGCCGTCGGCGCGCGTGCCCTCGGCGACGAGGTCCTCGAGCGCGGAGGCGAAGTCCGCGCGGATGAAGCGGGTCCGGCAGCTGACCTCGGCGGCCAGCTCGTCGAAGCGGGCCTCGGCGGTCGGGTCGCGGTCGATGGCGATGAGCAGCCCGTCCGGGCCGAGGCGCTCGGCGATGCGGCGGGCGTGGCCGCCGGCGCCGAAGGTCCCGTCGACGACGGTCTCACCGGGCTGCGGCTCGAGGAGGTCGAGGACCTCGTCGGCGAGCACGGGGACGTGCGGGCGCGTCATCTCAACCAGCATCGCCGAGTCGGGCCGTGATCGAGGCGATGTCGTCGGTGAGCTTGGCGTTGTAGTCCTGCCAGGCCTGGCGGTCCCAGACCTCGAGGCAGAGCCCGGCGCCGGTGACGACGACCTCCTTGCCGAGGCCGGCGTGCTCGATGAGGAAGGGCGGGACCATGACGCGGCCGGCGGAGTCGAGCTCGGTGTCGTGGGCGTTGGCCGAGAAGAAGCGCTGGAGCTGCTCCGCCTCGGGCGACATGGGATGGAAGCGCTCGAGCGCGGCCTGCATGTACGCGTCGTAGTCATCGGGACGCCACACCGCCACGCAGCCCGCGACGCGCTTGGCGAGCACGACCCCGTCGCTCAGCGCGGCGCGGAAGCGCGCCGGAACCGTCAGCCGGTTCTTCGCGTCGAGCGAGTAGTCGAAGGTGCCGCGGAACGCCAAGGGTCATGGGGTGGAAAGGGGGTTCGGGCCGGGAGGGAGAGGTGGGAGGAGCCTCTCCCTCCCGGTCCGCTGGCGGCGTTGTACCCCACTTTCCTCCACAAAGCAACCCCGCTTGCACACGATCCCCCACCGCAAACCACACCGCGGCCCACTCGGCCGCGGAATTCGGCTTGGACATCGGGCGTCCTGCGGTGGGACGAAGTGGGAGGCCCATCCGTCCAGGTGCGGCAAGACGCCGTGCAGCCGCGTAAGCTGCAGCGCCCGTTGCACCGCGAAGCGGTCGGATTGGGGCTCAAGGACCGATTCCGTCCGACCGATGCGCTCTAGGATTGACCCGCCATTCGACGGCCTGAGCGGGGGCCGGCCGATCGAATCTCGCTTACGACTCCCAGGAGGAACCTGACCGTCATGCTCACGTCTGCCCTGGCGCGACCTGCGCGCCGTGCGGCGCTCGCCGCGAGCGCCGGCGCGCTCGCGCTCGGCCTCGCCGCCTGCGGCGGCGGCGGTGACAGCGAGGACGCGTCGCCCGCGTCCGCCGTCCCCGCCACCGCCCCGATCTACGCCGAGGCCGTGCTGCGGCCCGAGGGCGACCTCAAGAAGAACGTCGACGAGGTCCTCCAGAAGGTCACGCAGAAGGACGATCCCGGCGCGGAGATCGAGAAGCTCCTCAACGAGGGTGACGGTCCCCTCGACTGGGAGGCCGACGTCAAGCCGTGGCTCGGCGAGCGCGCGGGCGTCTTCGTGACCGGCTTCAACGGCGAGGACGCCGACGCCGCCGTCGTCGTGGCGTCGACCGACGACGAGAAGGCCGCGGCGGCCGTCGAGAAGGACGCCGGCGAGGACGCCGAGCAGCGCACCTACGAGGACGTCGAGTACTGGGTCGACGCGGACGGCAACGCCGAGGGCGTCGTCGGCGACTTCGTCGTCGTCGGCACCGAGCGGGCGTTCCGCACGGTCGTCGACACCGTCAACGGGGACGACGTCGAGACGATCGAGGACGGCGACCAGTACGGCGAGGCGCTCGACGCCGTCGGCGGCGACGAGGACGCGCTCGCCACGGTCTACGTGAACACCGAGGGCCTCATCGACGCGGTCGGCCGCTCGGGCGGCATCCCCGCCGAGCAGCTCGACAGCCTCCGCGAGACGCTGCAGGAGAACGGCGGCGAGGCCGCCGCCGCCAAGCTCGGCGTCGCCGACAACCAGGTGACGGTCGAGTCCGCCGCGATCGGCGTGACGGGCGACGCGGCGAGCGCCGGCGGCGATGCCGCGGCGGCGGTCGCGGCCCTGCCGGGCGATGCCTGGATGGCGTTCGGCATCGGCGCCATCGGCGAGCGGGTCCGCAACGCGATGGACCAGCTGCGCACGGCCGCGGAGGCCCAGGGCCAGGACCTCGACCAGATCCTCGCCCAGGTCTCCCAGCAGACCGGCATCGACATCGACCAGGACCTGCTGAGCTGGATGGGTGACGGCGGCGTCTTCGTCCGCGGCACCGGGCTGTCGGACATCGGCGGCGCCCTCGTCGTCCAGACGAGCGACCCGAAGCGCAGCAACGAGGCGATCGTCAAGATCGCCCAGCTCCTGCAGCAGCAGTCGCCGGGGACCAGCGTCAGCCCGCTGCGCGGCGTCGCCGGCGCCGACGACGGCGTCGTGATCAGCGCGCCGGGCTCGCCGGTGCAGGTGATCCTGGCCACCGCGGGCGACCGGTTCGTCGCCGGCGTCGGCCAGAGCGCCGTCGAGGAGGCGATCGACCCGAAGACGACGCTGGCCGACAGCGACGCGTTCCAGGCCGCGGCCGACGCGCTCGGCGACGACGTCAAGCCGTCGTTCTTCTTCGACGTGGCTCCGGTCCTGACGCTCGCCGAGGCTGTCGGCGCCGGCGGCGACCCGAGCTTCGCCGAGGCGAAGCAGTACCTGTCGCAGTTCGGCTCGGTCGCCGCGGGCGGCAGCCGCGACGGCGACACCCAGCGCGCGAAGCTGGTCATCACCCTGAAGTAGCCGGCCGGAGACACCTCTCCGGCCCGCGGCCGGGCGGCGTTCGCGCCGCCCGGCCGCTGTCGTTCCGGGGCGGTTCTCATCGCAGTCCCACCGCGCGCAGCACCGCCGCGCCGACCAGCAGCATCACCGCCGGGACCAGCAGCACCGCCACCGCGAGCTGGATCTTCGGCGCGGCCTTGGCCGCGTGCTCGGCGAGGGCGCGCGCCTGCTCGGAGCGGGCATCCGCGGCGAGCGCCTCGAGGGCGGGGGCGAGCGGCGCGCCGTGCCGGTCGCTGCGCCGGACGGCGGCGACGAGCGCGTGGACCGCCGGCACGGGCGCGGCGCCGGCGAGGCCGTCCAGCGCGGCGTCGCGGGGCACGCCGAGCGCGACCGCGGCGGCCACGGCGCGCAGCTCGCGCGCGAGCAGCCCGGCGTGGCGCCGGCCGACCTCGGTGAGCGCTCGCGACGTCGGCAGGCCGGCGCGCACGCAGACGCGCAGGAGGTCGAGGACGTCGGCCAGCTCGGTCGCGATGACGGCGGCGCGGCGCCCCGCCCGGCGCCACAGCCAGGCGTCCGGCGCGAGGTAGCCGCCGGCGATCGCGGCGACCAGCACCGGCACGCCGGTGCGACCCGGAGCCGCGGCGGCGAGCGGCGCCGCGACTGCGGGCGCGTCGACGGCCGCGGCCGTCTTGACCGCCATGAGGTCGGAGCCGGTGAGGCCGAGCGGCCGGCCCGCGGCGGCCAGTCGCGCCTCGAGGTCGGCGGGCGCGGGCACGACGCGCAGCCGGCGCCCCAGCCTCGCGAGCACGGTGACGGCACGGCGGGCGCGGTCGTCGGTCCCGCCGCGCGCGGCGCGCCGCGCGCGCACGGCTCGCCCGCGCGCCCACCCGGTCGCCAGCTCGACGATCGCCGCGGCGGCCGCGACGCCGGCCGCACCGGCGAGCAGCACGGCCGCGGTCACCGGGGGCTCCGAGCGAGCCGGCGGATCACCAGCAGGCCGGTGACCTGGAGCACCGCGGCGGCCGCGACCATCGCCGCCGTCAGCGGCGAGGAGAGCAGCGCCGCGAGCGAGCCCGGCTGGGCGAGCTCGGCGAGCGCCGCCCCGCCGACCGGCAGCACGGCGACGAGCGTGCCCGTGAAGCGCGCCTGCGTCGTGGCTGTGTGCGCGTCGCGCGCCGCCCTGGCGGCCGCCTCCAGCGACGCGGCGAGCTCGCGCAGGAGCCCGGCGAGGTCGCCGCCGGCGTCCTGCTGAAGCAGCACGGCGGCGACGAGCGTGTCGTAGGCCGGCGCGGACGCGCGCCGCCGGAGCCGCTCGAGCGCCTGCGCCGTCGGCTCGCCGAGCGCCAGCGAGCGCGCGACCGCGGCGAGCTCACGCCCGGCGGGTCCGCCGATGCCTCCCCCACGCGCCGCCTCCGCGACGGCGCCGCGAATCGAGTGGCCGCCGGCCAGGGCGTCGGCCAGCGCACGGGCCACCGCCGGCGCGGCCGCCACGAGGCGGGCGCGCCATCGCCTCCGCCGCGCACGCACGAGCGCCGCCGCGACGGCCGGGCCGCCGCAGGCGAGCACAGCGGCGCTGACCGGCCCGCCGACGAGCCAGCCCGCGGCGAGCAGCGTGAGCGCCGCGACGGTGGCGAGACGGCGGCGCTCACGCGTCGTCGGCGCCTCGCCGAAGGCGCCGGCCCGCCGCAGCGGGCTGAGGATCCGCTCCAGCAGGCCCGTCGCGGCGCCCGCCGCGACGGCGCCGAGGAGCTCCCATGCGGCGAGCACCGCCGTCACGCCGGCACCGGCCGAGAGCAGCACCGCGCGGCTCATGCCACCTCCGCCAGCCGCGCGGTCAGCGCGTCGCCGAGTGCCGCGCGCCAGACCGGCCGGCCGTCGCGCCACGCGTAGACCTCGCGGGTGGCCGGACCCGACGCCACGCGCACCACCTCGCTGAGCGACACGACCCGCCGGGAGCCGTCACGCAGCCGGGCCTGGTGCACGACGAGGTCGATCGCCGCGGCGACCTGCTCGCGGACCGCCGCGTGCGGCAGCCCGACGTCGGCCATGAGCGCCAGCGTCTCGACGCGCCGCAGCGCCTCCTCCGCGGAGCCGGCGTGGACCGTCGACAGCGAGCCGTCGTGGCCGGAGCCCATCGCCTGCAGCATGTCGAGCGCCTCGGCGCCGCGGACCTCCCCCACGACGATCCGGTCGGGCCGCATCCGCAGCGCGTTGCGCACGAGGCGGCGGATCGGCACCTCGCCCCGGCCCTCCACGCCGGGCGGACGCGCCTCGAGGCGCACGACGTGCGGCTGCTGCAGCCGCAGCTCGGCGGCGTCCTCGATCGTGACGACGCGCTCGTCGGCGCCGATGAACGACGACAGCGCGTTGAGCGTCGTCGTCTTGCCCGAGCCGGTGCCGCCGCTGACCAGCACGTTGCAGCGCGCGGCGACCGCCCGCTCGAGCGCGTCGCGCAGCGGCGGCGACCAGGTGCCGAGCTCGACGAGGTCGTCCGGCGAGAGGCCCCGCCGCCGGAAGCGGCGGATCGTCAGCACCGGACCGTCGAGCGCGAGGGGCGGGATGACGACGTTCACGCGCGAGCCGTCCGGCAGCCGGGCGTCGCAGAGCGGCTCGGCCTCGTCGACCCGCCGGCCGAGCGGCGCGAGGATGCGCTCGATCGCGTGGCGCAGCGCCGCGGCGTCGGCGAAGCGGACGTCGGTCGGCTCGACGCGGCCCGCTCGCTCGACCCAGACCGCGTCGGGCCCGTTGACCATCACCTCGTCGACCGACGGGTCGCTCAGCAGCGGCTCGAGCGGCCCGAGCCCGAAGGAGCGCTCGGTGACGAGCTCCACGAGCCGCCGGCGGGCGTCGGCGTCGAGCAGCGTCGCCTCGCGGTCGACGAGGGCGGCGATGCGGGCGTGGAGATCGGTGTCGTCACCCGCCTCGCGGGCGGCGATCAGGTGCTCGCGGAGGCGGTCGGCGAGGCGGTCGAGGGCATCGTCCATGCCTCCTCTAGGCGCGGGCGCGGCGAGATTCGCCCCCCTGCCGCGTGCGGCGGGCTCAGTCGCGCGGCGCCTGCGCCTCGCGCGCCCGCCTGAGGCGCTGCGCGGCGCCGTCGGCCGCGCGCTTGAGCTCGGCGAAGCGCTGCGCGTCGCCGCGGCCGAGGTGCATCCGCCGCTGGTAGAGCGCGACGCGATCCGCGGCGTGCTTGGCCTCGGCCTCGAGCTCGGCGATGCGCGGCTCAGCCATGCCGTGACCCTAGCGCCGTCCGGGCACCGCGGCCCCCGCTCGCCCGCGCAGCCGCGTCAGCGCGACGAGCGTGAGCAGCGCGGCGGCTGCGACCGCGGCGGTCGCGGTGGCGTCGGTCGTGGCCTTCGCGAGCGCGCCGCCGCCGGCCGACCCGGAGACCTGGCCGATCGCCCACGCGAGGTTGACCAGGCCGAACGCGAGCCCCTGGTGGACGCCGCTGCGTTCGGCGGCGTCGGAGAGCATCGCCATCGCCGGCGCCCAGAAGAACCCCATCGCTGCGGTCGTGACGACGAGCAGCGCGGCGAGCGGCAGGATCGCGCCGGGCAGCGTGAAGAGCAGCAGCAGGACGACGGTCGCCGCGAGCCCGGCGCGGACCGGGACGACGCGGCCGCGACGATCGGAGATGCGGCCGACGATCGGGCTCACGATCGCCTCCACCGCGGCGGCCACGAGGAACGTCGCGCCGACGACCGCGGCGCTCGCGCCGAGGTCGTCGAGCCGCAGCGGCCCCAGGACGCCGACGACGCCGAAGCCCGCCGCGGGCAGCGCGACGAGCCACATGCCGGCGATGACCCGTCGCTCGTGCAGCGCATGGGCGACGTTGCCCAGTCCCTGCGGCTCCGACGCGGGAGGCGGAGGCGTCGACGCCGCCCAGGCCGCGAGCCCGCCGGCGATGACGAGCACGGATCCGAACACGATCTCGGGTGCGGTCGCCTCGGCGACGGCGCCCACGACGGGGCCGAACAGCGCGCCGCCGATCGCGGCGCCGAGCGCGGTGCCGATCATCTCGCCGCGGCGGCTCGGCGGCGCGGACTCGATCAGCCAGGCCATCGTGCCGGCCCAGGAGCACGCGCCGCCGACGCCCTGGACGAAGCGCGCGAGGTCGAGCACGACCACGTTCTCGGAGAACCCGAACGCGACGCTCGAGCCGCCGAGCAGCGCCAGCCCCGCGAAGACCGTCGGCCGCGCTCCGAAGCGCGCCGCGAACGCACCCGCCGGCAGGGAGCCGACGAGCGTGCCCGCGCCGTACGCGGCGGCGAGGATGCCCGCCGCCGCCTTGGACAGGTGGAGCTCGTCGGCGTAGTGCGGCAGCAGGGGCGCCACCACGGCGTAGAACATGGTGTCGACGAGGACGATGGCGCTGGCGAGGAGGACGAGGCGGCGCACGGCGCGCCACATCCTCTCAGCGCGCGAGCTCGACCCACATGGCGGCGTGGTCGCTGAGTCCGGCGTCGCGCCAGGCGTGCTCGTACTCGCAGGCGATGACGCGCAGCCCGCGGACGATCGCGTGGTCGAGGCGGTAGCCGGTCTTGCGGTGCGGATACAGCCAGCTGCGGTCGCGTCGCGCGTAGCCGTGGACGTGCCGGAAGGCGTCGACGTAGCCGTGCGCCTGCAGGCCGACGATGAGCGCCAGCTCGGCGGCGTCGTGCCGCTCGCCGTAGTCGGGCCGCAGCCGTCCGGTGCGCGTGCGGGCGAACGTCTGCACCTCTCCCTCGCGGGACTCGTACTGCGGCGTGTTCAGGTCGCCGACGAGGATCCGCGGCAGGTCGCTCGGCGGCGCGAGCACGCCGAACATCGTCTCGAGCGTGCGGACCTTCACCCGCTCGGCCTTGGCGCTGATCGGCGCATGCAGGTCGTGGACCTCCACCGGCTGTCCGTCGAGCTCGGTCCGCACCGCCAGGTGGCGCTCCGGCCACGGCAGCTCGGCGACCGGCGGGAGCGCCCGGACCGGCGTCCGGGAGGCGACGACGACGCCGAGTCGCCGCTCCGGCGGCCGCGGACCGACGTCGGTCAGCGAGGCGGCCTGGTGGACGTAGCCGAGCGCGGCGAGGTGCTCCTGCCAGGCGGGCAGCGCGGTCACGCGGACCTCCTGGAGGGCGACGACGTCCGCCGGCCGCTGCGCGACGGCGGCCGCCTGCCCGGCGACGCTGCGCACGCGTCCCTGCACGTTCCAGCTCAGGACGACGCCCATGGCGGGCCACCCTAGAGCGCATCGGTGACCGCCAGCCGGTCGCGCGTGACCCGCCGGTCGCCCGCGGCGCGTGGCAGGAGCCGCAGCTCGCGCGCGAACGACTGCGCGGCGGCGAGGTAGACCGCCTGGCGCAGCGTGACACGCAGCGCCGCCGTGACCCGGGGCGCGCCCTCCTCCCCAGGGCCCGCCGGTACGGCGTGCGCCGAGAGCACCTCGACGTCCTCGAGCGCGAGGACCGTCCGGCCCACGCTGCCGTCGGCGGCGTCGCGGGTGACGAGCACGTCGACCCGCCCGCCCGGCTGGATGGCCTGGGGCGACCCGGTCGCGATGACGTCCACGACGCGCTCGCCCGGCCGCACCGGCACGCCGGGGCGTGCCTCTTCGGGGCCGCGCAGCACGGCCGCGGTGACGTCGGCACCGCTCGGCACCGCGGCGCCCAGGCGGAGGCCCTCGAGCTCGGCCGGCTGCGCGACGGCGCCGGCGGGCGCGAACCGCGCGGGCACCCGGCGGACGGCGAGGTCGGCCTGGCGCAGCCGCGTGCCCGGCTCGAGCGCCCGGCGCGCGACGACGACGTCGACGAGCGGCCCGACGCGGCGGTCGAGCGCCGCCTCGCGACCGGCCATGTCGGAGGCGGCGAGACCGCCGAGGAGCAGCGCCAGGCCCGCGAGGAGCAGACCGCGACGGCCACGGCTCATGTGCGGACCCGGGCCGGCGGACGGCGGCGCGTCCTCGGTCTCGGCCGTGCCGTGCCGCCCCACCGCAGGGCGGCGAGGAGGTCCACGTCGGCCGCGGCGGCCGAACGGGCCTCGCGATGCGCGACGACGGGGGCGTCGGCGGCGGGCAGCTCGAGGACGAGCCGGCATCCGCCGGTCGTGCGCTCGTCGTGCAGCGCGCCGCCGTGCCGGCGGGCGATCTCGGCGGCGATCGCCAGACCGCGGCCGCGCGCACCGCGGCCGCCGCGGGGCCGCCGCGTGAGGACGGGCAGCGGCGCGGGCAGCCCGGCGCCGCGGTCCTCGACCTCGAGCCGGACGCGCTCCCCCGCACCGCGGGCGCGCAGCACCACCGGCCCGGAGCCGTGCTCGAGGGCGTTGCCGACGAGGTTGCCGAGGGCCTGCGTCGCGCGGAGCCGATCGACGCGCACGACAAGGGTCTGCGACGAGGGCTCCACGCGCACCTCGCGCCGCACCGGCCACGCGAGCGGCGCCCACGTCTCCCGGACCTCGCGGAGCAGGTCGCCGACGTCCACGCGCTCGACCCGGTCGCCGGCTCGCGCACCGGACCGCGCCGCGCCGAGGTCGTCGAGCGCGAGCCCGGCGCGGGCCAGCTCGCGATCGACGGGCGCGAGCGCCGGCCAGCCGCCTTCGCGCGCGGCGGCGTGGACGGCGAGCCGCGCGGCGCACAGCGGCGATCGCAGCTCGTGGGCGGCGCGCGCGACCAGCTCCATCCGCGATCGCAGGCGCGCCCAGGCCCAGCCGGCGGCCGCGAGCGCCGCGAACGCCGCCAACCATCCCGTCACGGCGGCGATCGTCATGCGAGCACCTCGGTCGGCTCCGTGAGGCGGTACCCGACGCCCCACACGTTGACGATCCAGTGCTCGCCTCGGAACGCGAGCTTGCGCCGCAGACGGCAGGCGTGCGAGTCGAGCGTGCGGGTCGAGCCGATCGCCCGATAGCCCCAGATGCTGCGCAGCAGCTCGTCCTTGGTGAAGACGCGTTGCGGGTCGGAGGCCAGCATCCGCAGCAGCTGGAACTCCTTCTGCGACAGCGCCAGGCGACGCCCGTGAAGGTGCACCTCCCGCGCGGGCTGGTCGACCACGAGCCCGCCCACCCGGAGCCGGCCGGGGACCTTGGGCTGCTGCGCGCGGCGCAGCAGCGCGGCGAGCCGCGCTCGCAGCTCCGGGTAGGAGAACGGCTTGCCGACGAAGTCGTCGGCGCCGCGGTCGAACCCCCGGAGCCGGTCGAGCTCGCCGTCCCGGCCGCTGAGGACGATCAGTGGCGTGTTCGGATCGAGGCGCGACATCGCCCCATCCGACCCGCGGACCTCGCGGATGAGATCGAGCCCCGACCCGTCCGGCAGCCCCACGTCGACGAGCGCCGCGTCGGGGAACTTGTCCTCGAACAGCCGCAGCGCGCGCTGGGCGGAGTCGGCCACGAGGAGCTCGTAGCCGTCGGCCGTGAGGTTGTCGGCGAGGAAGGTGCGCGTCGCGTCGTCGTCCTCGACGAGCAGGATGGTGAAGGCGTCCTCGGTCATGCCCCTCCTAGGGGGCACGACCCGAGAACTCGCCCCCCTCAGCGCGGCAACGACTCGTAATGGAAGATGGAGAGCATCGAGCGCAACTCGCGACCGCCGAGCTCGCCCGCCTCGATTCGTGACACGGATTCGTCCTGGATCTCAAGCGCTCGATTCAGGGCATTGAGGAGGACGTCGTAGAGCTCCTTCCAGCCCTCCTCGTCTAGGCGCAGCCGCGTCCAGGAGGCATGCATGTCTGGTCGCTCACTAAGGAAGTCGCCAAGAATCGCTTCCCGAATGTCCTCGAATGCGGTGGCAGCGATGTCCGAGAAGCGCGAATACCGCGCGTTGAGCGGCATGTCGTGCATCTCTTCGAGTGTGATGACGACTCGCCTTACTGCGCGATAGAGGTGTTCGACCGCGCCGCGGACATGGCGAGTCTCGACCTTTTCGATGCAGCCCAACCGCAGCAGCGTGTTGATGTGGTAGCTGACGTTCGCGACAGGAAGCTCTAGCTCCCGGGAGATGTCGCTCGGGCTCGCGACACGGTCGTTGAGAATCTCCAGCGCCTTCACGCGGACGGGATGGCTGAGGGCCTTCGCCATGTTCGTGTCGACGCTGGTCCTGATCGTCTCCAACTGGGCTCCCTTTCGTCACTACTTCCGGAACGCGGAGTAATCACGCGCAGCGACGGAGCGTGACGGCTTCCGGATTTAGATGTCGAGCCGCGAGCGGTCAGAGAAGTGCGTTGAGCGGCTGTCGCCGCGCGCATCCGACGGCGCGGCGATCGAACCAGATCGGCCAGAGCCAGCCGGGCGATGCCGACGTCGGCGTTCGAGTGGGTGGCCGACTACCCGGCCACCCATGACGTCAAGAGTTGTCGGCCGCCGGCGACTCGTAATGAAACATGGAGAGCACAGAGCGCAGAGCGGCGCGCTCGCCACCGTCCTCGGCTAGCCGCGCGGCGGACTGAGCGTGAACAGCCATCACGCGATCCAGCGTCTCGACGAGGATGTCGTAGACCTCTTGCCAGCCTTCCTCGTCGAGGACGAGTCGCGTGAATGTGAAGTGCTCGTTGCTGCGTTCGCCGAACGACTCGCGAGCAAGGGCACGTCGGAGGTCGTCGAAGGCGACGCGGCCGATCTCCGAAGCCATCGCGTTCTTCGCGTTGACTGGCATCTCCTTCCAGTCCTCAAGCAAAGCGGTTGGGCGCCGCGTCGCCCGGTAGAGATGCTCGATCGCGCCACGGACATGGCGCGTCTCCACCTCCTCAATGCACTTCAGCCGCAGCAGCGTGTTCACGTGATAGCTCACGTTGGCGACGGGAAGGTCCAGCTGCTTTGCAATGTCGCTCGGACTGGCGACACGCTGGTTCAGGATTTCGAGCGCGCGAACCCGGATCGGGTGACTCAGCGCCTTGGCCATTCGCGTGTCCAGCTGTGAGGTGGAGGGATTCATCCCAGGCCTTTCGTTGACGTTGGTCCCCGCCTAGAACGCGATACGTCCGTTCATTTGGTCAACTGATCTTCCTGCATAACTCCGCGCGCAGCAAGTTGCGATTCAGTGAGCGGTCGGATCTCCTGAACGGAAACGGTCGAGTGTCTTACCAGGGTCGTGCCAGAACCGCGTCCCAAAACGTGTCGAAAGGAGACGACATGCTGCTCGTCGAGGCTCTGGACGAGCCGTCCACCCCAGTTCTCGCGATCGCGAAGCTCGGATAGGCCACGGCCCGGCCGGGCGTCCCGGCCGGGGTGAGCCGTCCGTCCTACGCCAACCCCCGCACCCGCGCGTGAAGCTGGTCGATGGTCAGCTCGTGCTCCGGCTTCATCAGCACGCTCCGCAGCACCCGTGCGCCCTCGGCGTCCCGAACCACATCCGGGTGCAGCTCGCACAGCGCGTCGCCGTCCACCCGCAGCACGCTCAGGAACACCGGGTCGTCGGGATCCGTCATGCCGGCTTCGAGGACGCTCGCGCTCGCCGCGTCGATCTCGCTCACGCTCGGCCGGCGCGGGAATGCGGTCACGATGTCCAGCTCGGGCTCAAGGAGCAGCGCGAGCCGGTCGTCGGAGCGCAGCAGGTCGGCCCAGCGCAGCGCCGCCCGGCGGCACGCCCCCAGCATCGCGCCGAGCCCGTCGTCGCGCTCGAGCGGGAACACCTGCAGCGTCAGCCACAGCGCGGCGGCCGCGGCTCCCGCGCGCGAGCACTCCAGTGAGATCTCGCCGAGGTGCAGGTCGCCCGAGGTGAAGTACGTGTACGGCGAGTCGTGCCGGTACAGCCTCCCGACGCCCGGATCGGCGAAGAGCACGGCGCCGCACCCGTACGGCTGCAGGCCGTGCTTGTGCGGATCGACGACCACCGAGTCGCATGCCGCGATCGCGCGAAACGGCGCCTCCGCCACGCCGCCGTCGCGCGCGTCCGCCCCGGCGCGCAGCGCGTAGAAGCCGCCGTACGCCGCGTCGACGTGGAGCCTCACGCCATAGCGCTCGCGCAGGGCCAGCGCCTCGTCGACCCGGTCGATCGCGCCGACGCCGGTCGTGCCCGGCGTCAGGACGACGGTCCCCACCCCGCCGCGCCGGCACTCGGCCTCGACCGCATCGAGGTCGATCCGGCCGTGCGTGTCGGCGGGCACCGCGCGCGACTCGACCCCGAGCACCTGGCACATGCGCCCGTGCGTGTAATGCGCCTGCTCGCTGTGCACCACGGCCGTCCCCGGCGCCAGCTCGCGCGCCACCCACAGCGCCTCGAGGTTCGCGATCGTCCCCGAGGACGTCAGATGCCCCAGGCCCGGCTCGGGGAGCCCGAACATCGCGCGCAAGGCGGCGACCACCTCGACCTCGAGCGCGCTCGTCCCCGGTCCGCCGTCGAGCGCGTGGTTGTTCGGGTTGATCAGCATCGCGGCCAGATAGCCCGCGGCGGCGACAGGATGCGGCGGCTTGAGCATCTGGCCCGCGTAGCGCGGATGGAAGAACGGATAGTGGTCCGCCATCCGCACGGCGAACGCCTCGCACGCGCTCGCCAGCCGCTCCGGGTCCGGCTCCGACGACGGATGCGACGCGACCGGGCCGAAACGTGCTTCCCAGGCCTCGATCATCGCCTCGGCCTGTGCCAGGATCCGCGCGCGCTCGGTCATCCGCCCCGCCATTCTGAAAGATCGCGCCCAACCCTGGCGGTGAAGCAGGAGATCGGCAGAATGCCGCGACGACGCGCCGGCCACCTCGGCGCGTCGAGCCATCTCATGGACACTCAACGACGCGGCAACTACGACTCCGGCGAGGACTTCGTCCTCGAGTACGGGGAGCTCCGGTTCACCTTCAACGAGCGCGACTTCCAGGAGCGCTGCGAGCAGGCGGCGATGAAGCTCGGCTTCGTCGGCGGCCGGCTCGGCGAGGCCGAGCTGGAGGACCTCGTCAACCTCGCCGTCAACGGCGAGATCCCCGACCCGACCTCGGCGCTCGGCGAGCACGTCAACGACTGCTGGCCCGAGCTCGTCGGCCCCGCCGACCGCAGCCTCGTCCACTGGCTGCGCCGGCTCGTCTTCCGGAGCGCCTGGCTGGACCAGCGCGTGAAGGAGGGCGAGCTCGACATCAGCTTCGACGCCGAGACCCACACCTTCTCCTACGTCCAGCCCGAGCGCGACGGCGAGCCGATCGAGCTCGCCCCCGAGCCCTCCTGGGGCCGGGTCGCCTACCGGCCGTAGCGGGGTGATGCGCGGTGGCCTCGCTGAGCGAGGGCAGCGCGCATCACCTCAGTGACGGTCTAGCCGAGCGCGGCGGCGCGGGCCTGCGCGATCGCGTCCGCGCCCGCCTCGCCGACCAGCAGCTCCGGCCGCAGCGTCCCGCTCGCCACGAGGTCGACGGCCGGGAAGCGGCCGGTCGACGTCAGCGCGGCGTCGAGCGCGATCACCGTGGTCTCGCCGCCGAGCGGCTGATCCGCGACCGCGATCACCGTCAGCGAGCCGCCGTCGACGATGTCGCGCGCGGCCGCCAGGGCGCGGCGCGCCGCGCCGGCGGGCACGCCGCTGAGCGAGTCGACGAGCACCACCGCGTCGCCGCCGCGGGCCGCGATCCGCTTCGCCGTGTCGATCGCGCGCTCCAGCGCGGCCGCCTGCGCGTCGGCCGACGCGGCGAAGCTCAGGGCGGCCGCGGGCTCGACCGGGCCCTGCTTCCACTCGCCGATCTCCTCGGGGCGCGCGCCCGTCAGCACGACGCTGACCTCGAGGCCGTCCTGGCCGGCGAGCGCGCCGGCGAGGCGCTTGAGCGCCTCCGACTTGCCCGCCCGCGGCGCGCCGACGATCGTCACGCGCGAGCCGCGGCCGATCGGGGTCAGCCACTCGATCGCCTTCAGCGTCGGGTCCTCGCCGCCGAGCGAGAAGCGCTGCGTCGGGAACGCGGCCGGCAGCTCGTCGAACGGCGTGCCCTCGGCGACCTCGTCGGCCGGGCGGCCGTTGATCGTGTCGACGCGGATCAGCGACGGGTAGCGCTCCGAGCGCCGCGGCGGGCGCACCGGCCCGCCGACCTTGTCGCCGGAGACGAGCTCGCAGCGGCGGATCTGCGCGGCCGAGATGTAGACGTCGTCGTCGGACGGCTCGGGCGGGTTCAGGCGCACGAAGCCGGAGCCGTTGCCGAGCAGCTCGAGCGTGCCCTCGACGACGCGCTCGCCGTCCGCCGACGGCGCCTCGGCCTCCTCCTCGCGAGCCTTCGTGCGCGAGCGCGAGCGGCGGGCGCGCGCCGGGCGCTCCTCGCCGGCGTCCTCGTCGGTCGCACCCTCCTCAGGCGTCTCCGCGACCTCGGCGACGGCCTCGTCGGCGTCCTCGTCCTTGCGGCGGCGACGCGTGCGGGTGCGGCGCTTCGGCTTCTCCTCGGCCTCCGCGTCGGCCGCCTCGGCGGCGGCGGGAGCGGCGCCGTCGCCGCCCTGGCGCTCCACGATCGCGTCGATCAGCGCGGCCTTGCGCAGACGGCGGAAGCCGTCGATGCCCAGCTCGCGGGCGATCGCATGCAGGTCGGCGAGGGGGCTCTCCTCGAGGGAGGCGCGGTCGAGCACGGCCATGAGTCTCTCCTTGTGTGATGGAAGGTCGGTTGGCATCCGCTCGCGTTGGACAGCGAACGGCGACCGACGGGAACTCTAGTGAACCGGGCGGCCGTCGGCGGTGCCGGCGACGATCCCCTCCGCCTCCGCCTCCTCCGCGAAGCGCCGCAGCTCCGCGAAGACCCGGCCCTCGTCCCAGCCCAGCTCGGGCGCCATCGCCCGCGCCACGCGGGTCGCGCCGGCGTCGCCGGAGACGTCGCGCGCGGCCAGCAGGCCGAGCCGCGTGCGACGCAGCAGCACGTCGCCGATCGAGCGCGCCTGCTCGTGCCGCGCGGCGTAGACGACCTCGGCGAGCAGGTCGGGCAGCCCGTCGACGACAGGCTGGGCCAGCTCGCCGCGCTCGGCCGCCACCGCCAGCACGTCGTGCGCCGCGTGCCCGTAGCGCCCGGCGAGCGCCGCGTAGGAGTCCTCCGGCACCCCCTCGACCCGCGGCAGCTCGCCCGGATCGACCGCCTGGCCGAGCGGGATCTCGTGCGTGCGGCAGGGCGCGTCGCGCGCGTCGCGGTCGACCAGGCGATCGACGGCCATCTTCGCCATCCGCCGCCAGGTCGTCAGCTTCCCGCCGGTGATCGTGATCATCCCGCTGGAGGTCTCGTAGAGCTCCGCCTTGCGCGAGATGTCCACCGACTTCTTCGGGTCGCCGGAGGAGATCAGCGGCCGGACCCCGGCGTACGCCCCCGTGAGGTCGTCGGCGGACAGCGAGGTGCCGAAGAAGCCGTTGGACGCCTCGAGGATGTAGTCGACGTCGGCCGGGTCGGGCGAGATGAAGTCCAGCTCGCCCTCGTAGTCGTTGTCGGTCGTGCCGAGCAGCGTCCGGCCCAGCCACGGCAGCGCGAAGATCGTGCGCCCGCCGCCCGCCGGGACGATCGCGCCGGCGACGAGCGGCAGCTGCTCGTGCGAGACCGTCACGTGCGTGCCGCGGCTCGGGCGGATGTGCGGGATGTCGGCCTCGTCGTGCAGCTCGCCCGGGCGCAGCCGGTCGGCCCACACGCCGGTGGCGTTGATGACGTTCGCGGCGCGGATCCGCAGCTCCTCGCCCGTCTCGGCGTCGATCGCGCGCACGCCGCCCTCGACCAGCTCGATCACCTCGACCCGGTTGGCCATCACCGTGCCGAAGCGCTCCGCCTCGCCGAGCACGGTCAGCACGAGGCGGACGTCGTCGGTCTGGCAGTCGTAGAAGAGATACCCCGACGTCGGGTTGCGCCCCGCGAGCGCCGGCAGCAGCTCGACGACCTCGTCGCCGTCGATGATCCGGTGGCGATCCGGGCTCCACGACTCGGCGAACTCGCCGCGCCGGCGCCGCCCGCGCGACATGACGTCGTAGAGGTTGAGCCCCACCCCGACGAGCCGGTCGAGGCTTGAGCCCTCGAACGCCGGGACCACGAGCCGCAGCGGATGCACGAGGTGCGGCGCGAGCGTGACCATGAGCTGGCGCTCGAGCAGCGCCTCGCGCACCAGGCCGAGGTCGAAGTTCTGCAGGTAGCGCAGCCCGCCGTGGACGAGCTTGCTCGACCGGCTCGACGTCCCCGCGGCGAAGTCGCGCTTCTCGACGAGCGCGACCGAGTACCCGCGCGTCGCCGCGTCGAGCGCGCAGCCCGCGCCGGTGATGCCGCCGCCGACCACGACGACGTCGAACTCCTCGGTGGCGAGCGCCTCGAGCGCGTGGGCGCGATCGATCACGCGGGCGATGGTACGGGTCCGGCGCGACGCCCGGTCAGCGCGTCGGCCAGTCGCGTCGCCAGCGCCATGATCGTGATCTGCGGATTGACGCCGAGCGACGACGGCACGACCGAGCCATCGCTCACGTAGAGGCCGGGCACGTCGTGGACCTGCAGGTCCGGGCCGACGACCGACCGCCGCGGGTCGGCGCCCGCGCGCGCGGTGCCGAGCGGGTGGAAGGCCATCAGGCTGAGGTCGCGCGGGCGCACCCGCGCCGCGCGCAGCGGGCTCACGTCGCCGTCGCGCAGCGCCGGCACGCCCGCCACCGGCACCACGACCTCGCGCGCGCCCGCCGCGAACCAGATGCGGGCGAGCAGCTCGAGGCCGCGCTGGAAGCGGCGCGCGTCGGCCGGGTGCAGGTCGTAGCGGACGACCGGCCGGCCGAGCAGGCGATGCACCCGGCCGCGGGCGGTGTCGGAGACCATCACGCCGAACTGCGCGAGGCGGCGGGCGTCGAGCATCAGCTCGCGGTGGGCGTGGCCGCTGCGCGGGATCGACATCGCCAGGTAGTCGGGCGGCCCCGCGATGCCCTCCAGCATGATCCCGTCGCCGGCGAGCTCGTCGACGTAGTAGGACTGCGGCACGCCCTCCCAGAGCACGATCTCCTCGTCGAAGCGGGCGCGTGCGGCGGTCGCCGGATGGATCGAGAGGTTGCGCCCGAGCTGGCCGGATCTCCCGCCGATGCCGTTGCGCGCCAGCAGCACCGGCGTGTGGATCGAGCCGGCCGCGAGGACGACGAGCGGGGCGCGCACCGTCAGCCGGCCGCCCGCCGGCGTGCGGGCCTCGACGCCCGTCGCGCGGCCGCTGCGGCCGTCGCGCAGGATCCGGTCGACGCGCGCCCGCGTGAACGTCCGCGCCCCCGCTGCCCACGCCTTCGGGACGTACGTGGCGCCGGCGTGCTGCTTCGCGCCGGCCGGGCAGCCGTACGCGCACACCCCCGAGCCGACGCACCCGCGCACGTTGCGGCGCAGGTAGCCGCCGGACACCCCGAGCGTGGCCGCGCCGCGGCGCACGACCTCGGCGTTGCGCCCGGCCAGCTCCGCGGGGACCTCCCCCACGCCGAGCTCGCGCTCGACGCGCTCGAACGCGTCGTCGAGGTCCAGCTCGAGCCCGTGCTCGCGCCGCCAGCGCTCGAGCACGTGCGGCGGCGTCCGGAAGCAGGTGCCGGAGTTGACGAGCGTCGTGCCGCCGACCGCGCGGCCCAGCGGGAGGACGATCGGCGGGTCGCCGACGGTCACGAGCTGGCCGGCGTCGCGGTACAGGCGCGGGACCATGTCGCGCGGGCGGGCGGTCAGCGAGGCGGGATCGTGCTGCTCGCCCTCCTCGACCATCACGACGCGCAGCCCGGCCTCGGCCAGCCCGGCGGCCACGGGCGCGCCGCCGGCGCCGGTGCCGACGACCACGGCGTCGGCGATCTCGGTCCGGTGGCGGCCGATCGTGGCGCCGCTGACGATCATGCGACCAGCGCGCTCGCCGACCGTCGCCGCGCCGCCGCGGCGCGCGCGAGCACCGCGTCGGCGTCGTAGCCGAGCGCCCGCGCCGCCTCGTCCTCGCCGTAGTACGCGAAGTGCGCGAGCCCGCGCAGCGCCTGGACGAGCGGCGCCGCGCGGCCGGCCTCGAGCGCGCCCAGCACCGCCCGCCGCTCGTCGGCGCTCAGCCGCCGGAAGCGGCGGCGGGCGCACCCGGCGCGGCGCGCGGCGACCGGGGCGAGGTCGAGCGCCAGCAGCGCGGCGACGAGGCCGATCGCGTTCGGCCGCGGCGACGCGGCGAGCAGGCGATCGAGGTACGCGGGCGCGCCGTCGCGATCGAGCGGCGGGAGCGGCGGGGCCGGCGCCACGACCGCGTCGACCAGCGCCGCGAAGACGTCGCGCGCCCGCGCCCTCACGACAGCAGCGCCTCCACCCGCGCCCGTTGCGCCTCGGCCAGCGCGCGGACCGTCTCGCGGGCGGTGTCCGCGTCGCGAGCCGCGATCGCCGCGGCCGCGCGCTCGTAGAGCGGCGCGAGCTCGCCGTGCTCGGCGGTGATCGGCAGCAGCGCGGCGTGCTGGAAGTAGGCGCCCTTGATCGCGTTGAGGATCAGGACGAAGACGAGGTTGCCGGCGGCGTGGGCCAGCTCGGTCGCCCAGGCGAAGTCGACGTCCTGGGCGCTGCGAGCGTCGGGCGCGGCGCCGACGGCCGCGGCGAGGCCGCTCAGCCGCTCGGCCTGCTCGTCGTCGCGCCGCTGCGCGGCGAGCGCGGCCAGCTCGGCGAGCATCAGCGTGCGGGCCTCGAAGACGTCGCGCAGCACCGCGGCGTCGAGCCGGCCGCCGCGCAGCAGCAGCGGCGCGAGGACGTCCAGCGTCCCGCGCTCGCGCACGTCGGTGACGCGCATGCCGTCGCCGTGGCGGACCGCGATGAGCCCCATCTGCTCGAGTCGCTTGAGCGCCTCGCGCAGCGCGGTCATCGTCACCCCGAGGTCGCGGGCCAGCTCGCGCTGCCCGGGCAGCCGCTCGCCGGCGGCGTAGCGCCCGCCGAGGATCGCCTCGAGCAGCGAGGCGAAGACCTGGTCGGCGACCTTCGGCCGGGTGTTCGGAACACTCACGCCGGCGAGCGTACCAGAGTTCCGAACAGTCGTCGTCTAGCGCTTGGCCTCCTGACCCAGCAGCTCGCGCATCCGCTCGGCCGCCTTCGGCGCGTCCGCCCCGCGGTTGTTGTTGAACATCACGCGCACCTCGCCCGCATCGCCCGCCAGCTCCTGCACGCGGTCGCCGATCTCCGCCAGCTCGCGATCGCTGTACTGCCACCCGAAGCGCTCCGGCACCGAGCGCCCGCGCGTGTAGCCCTCGGCGTTGCGGCCGTGCGCGCGCAGGTACGCCAGGTCGCTGCGCGTCACCGCATCGACCGGCGGCATCGCGGTCGGCGCCTTCGCCTTCGGCGCGTCGACGCAGACGAACGCGGCGCCGGCGTCCTCGAACCAGTCGAGCGTCGCGTCCAGGCGGTCCGGATCGACCCAGCCGCGGTGGCGCAGCTCGATCGCCACCCGCGCGCCGTCGAGCGCGGCCAGCAGCGGGCGGAGCTCGTCGAGATCGTGCGCGCGCGGCTTGAACGACGGCGACAGCTGCAGCAGCAGCGACGACAGCTTCCCCGCCTCCCGCAGCGGCTCGAGCAGCTCGAGCGTCCGCCGCGCGATCGTGCGCTCCAGCCGCTCGTCGAGCTCGACGCGCCCACGCGGGCCGCGGACCGTGAGCCGGTCGCGCAGGTCGGGCGGCAGCGTGTCCGGCGTGGCGGCGTGGCGCGACAGCAGCTTGTGGAGCTTGACGTCGAACGTGAAGCCGTCCGGCGTCACCTTCGCCCAGCGCTCGACGGTCCGCGCGTCGGGGAGCGCGTAGAACGTCGAGTTGACCTCGACGGCCTCGAAGCGCTCGGCGTACCAGGCCAGGCGGTCGCGCGCCGGCAGCCCCGGCGGGTACCACTCCTCGACGAACCCGGGATCCGCCCAGCTCGACGTGCCGATGACGATCCGTCCCACGCGGGGTCGCTACCCCGCGAGCGCCCTCACAGCACGCAGAGCAGGCCGCCGTCGGCGGCGACCTCGTGCAGGTCGCGCGCCGGCCCGGCCACCGTGCGACGCCCGCCGGACACATCGCCGTCGGTGTC
Source organism: Capillimicrobium sp. (assembly GCA_035761245.1). Taxonomy (GTDB): domain Bacteria; phylum Actinomycetota; class Thermoleophilia; order Solirubrobacterales; family Solirubrobacteraceae; genus Capillimicrobium. Next base: position 33,271 of record DASTRJ010000114.1, read on the forward strand.
GTAGCGGTAGCCGAGCGGTCGGGTGCTCAGCAGGTCGCCCGGCGTGACCGCGATGCCGATGCGCGCGAACGGCTCCATGGTGTCGCCGCGGTTGACGCCCGTGGGGCCGCCCTGCGCGGGCAGGTACACCCGGCCGTTGGCCGCCGACCACGTGCTCCACAGGCGGTCGATGTTCGCGTGGTGCAGCCAGAAGACCGGGTCGTTCGGCGAGGTGCCGAGGGCCATCGTCCCCATCTGCTCCCCGTCGCGACCGACGAACTCGCCGCCGACCCAGACGTGGACCGTGTTGTGGCTCGCGCGCGGCGAGCCCCAGCCCTCGACGCCGTTGCGGAACGAGCGCCCCCAGCGCACGCGCCCGTTCCACGGCGACGCGTCGTACGCCCGGTTCGACAGCATCGCCGCGACGTCGTCGGTGGTGGGCAGGCGGCCGTAGGAGGTCTGGCCGACGGCGCGCTCGATGTAGCGGCCCTCCGCGGGCTGCGGCTCGCCGTCGACGACGAACGGCGACGGGTCGCCGTCGTCACGCGCCCACAGCCGCCAGGCGCCCTTGCGGAACGGGCCGCGGGTGACGGCGTAGCCGTCCGCGGCGTCGCCGGCCGGCCCCATGAGCTCGTCGGAGAAGACCGCCGCCGTGCTTGCCGGGTTCGTCCAGTCCCAGTACGGCAGCGCGATCGGCTTGCCGGCCGCGGTCTGCAGCGCCGCCTCGAACTGCGCGAGGAACTGGCGGTGCCATGGCAGGAACGCGGCCGACTCGTGCGCGCTGGGGTTGCCGTCGAACGCCTCGTCGTGCCAGGCGACGAACTGGTCGTACCAGGGCAGCTTCGCGTCGTACGGCGACGGGATCCGCTTCAGCTCGTGCATCGCCTCGACGAGGTCGCGGCGCTCCTCCGCGGTCAGCGCGGCTGCGTCCTTGCGCACGAGCCCGGCCGCGTCGCGGGTGCTGACCCACTCGCAGTCCGCGTCGACCTCGTCGCCCG
>DASTRJ010000115.1:0-3931 GCA_035761245.1 Capillimicrobium sp.
CTCGCCGGTGGAGTGGCCGAGGACGGCGTCGACCCGCGGCAGCAGGCGCTCCAGCAGCGCGTGCATCGCGCCGTTGGCCGTCAGCACCGACTCGACCGCGATGTCGAGCTGCATCAGCCGCTCCTGCGCCCGGCGGCGCTCCTCGGGCGACGCGGTCGGCGGCGGGAAGACCCAGTCGCTGAGCAGGTCGCCGCGCGGGTGGCCGGCGTAGATGCGGTCGATCCGGTCGAAGACCGCCCGCACCTCGTCGAACTGCAGGCACAGGTCGGCGAGCATGTCCGGGTACTGCGCGCCCTCGCCCGGGAAGACGAGCACGACCTTGCCGTCCCGGCCGAGCGGCTCGGCGGCGAAGTAGATGCCGGACGTGACGCGCAGCCGCGTCGCGCCGGGCTTGCGGAGCTTGCCGACGGCCTGGTCGAGCTTGGCGCGGAGGTCCTCCAGCGAGGTGGCGACGATCGCCAGGCGCAGCGGGCGCTCGCGGAGCCCGACCTGCCGGCTGAGGGTGAAGGCGAGGTCGGCCAGCGCGAAGCGCGGCGCCCCGGCGAGCGCGCCGGCCAGCTCGGCCGCCGCATCGGCGAGGCCGTCGGCGTCGGCGGCCTCGAGCAGGATCAGCTCGCTCTCCCACGGCGGGCGGTGGGCGGGGCCGGGCGCGCCGGCGTCGGCCTCCTCGAGGATCGCGTGCGCGTTGATGCCGCCGAAGCCGAAGGCGTTGACGCCGGCGCGCCGCGGCTCGTCGCCGCCGTGGATCCACGGGCGCGTCTCGGTGTTGAGGTAGAACGGCGTGCGCTCGAGCCCGAGGTCCGGGTTGGGCTCGTCGCACAGCGTCGGCGGCAGCACGCGGTGGTGCAGCGCGAGCGCCGTCTTGATCAGCCCCGCCACCCCGGCCGCGGGGATCGGGTGGCTGATCATCGACTTCACGGTGCCGAGCGCGAAGCGCGGCGGGGCGCCGTCGCGCTCGCCGAAGACGCGCCGCAGCGCCTCCACCTCGGCGGCGTCGCCGACCGGCGTGCCGGTCCCGTGGGCCTCGACGAGGCCGACGCTGCGCGGATCGACCCCGGCGGCCTCGTAGGCGCGGCGCAGGGCGAGCTCCTCGCCCTCGACGCGCGGCGCCATGACCCCGACCGCGCGGCCGTCGCTCGAGATGCCCACGCCGCGCAGGACGGCGTAGACGCGATCGCCGTCGCGCCGCGCGTCGTCGAGCCGCTTGAGGACGACCATGCCGATCCCCTCGCCCAGCAGCGTGCCGTCGTTGCCTTTGCCGAACGGCCGCAGGTGCTCCCGGCGGGTCAGCGCGCCGAGACGGCAGAAGAGGTTCATCGTCGCGACCGGGATCCACACCTGCGAGCCCCCGGCCAGCGCGAGGTCGCAGTCGCCCGCCTCGAGGTCGCGGACCGCGTGGGCCACCGCGACGAGCGACGAGGCGCAGGCCGCGTCGACGGTGTACGCCGGCCCCATGAGGTCGAGCCGGTTGGCGATCCGCCCGACGATGATGTTCGGGATCAGCCCGGGCACCGTGTCCGGGTTCAGCGGCGGAAGGGTCCGCTGCATCTCGCGCCGCAGCTCCTCGAGCTCCTCCTCGGTGTGCTCGGGGTGCAGGCGGCGCAGCAGGTCGATCGTCTGGCCGATCACCAGCCCGCGCTGGACGGCGATCGCGTTGCCGCCGTTGAGGTACGTGCCCTTGCCGAGGACGATCTCCGTCCGCGCCCGGATCGCCTCGGGCAGGTCGAGCGCGCCGGCGTCGGCGAGCGCGTCGTGGGCGACCTGGAGGGCGAGCCACTGGTCGGGCTCCCCGCCGACGGCCTTGGGCGGGATCCCGTGGGCGAGCGCGTCGAACGACGCGAGCGCGCCCAGGTAGCCGCCGCGCTTCGTGTACGTCCGGTCCTCGTCGGCGAAGTCGGGGTCGTGGTAGACGGCGGCGTCGAACGCCTCGGGCGGCGGATCGGAGACCGCGTCGACCTTGCCGAGGATGTTGCGCCAGTAGGCGTCGACGTCCGGCGCGCCCGGGAACAGGCACGCCATGCCGGTGATCGCGACGGCGGCGCTCACGAGGCGGCCCCGGCGGTCGCGAGCCGGTTGAGCACCTTCGAGCCGGTGCCCACGACGTCGGTCAGCCGGCCGAGCACCCGGCCGCCGGGCGCGGTGAAGACGTGGTCGACGTGGCAGAGCGGTGGGCGGCTCTCCGGGCGGACGCGCAGCTCGACGCCGATCGCCTCGCCCTCGAGCGGCGCGACCGGCCGCACCGAGCCGATCGAGGCGGGCAGCAGCGTGACGTCCCACGCGAGCCGCGCCCAGATCACCTGGAGCTGCAGCGCGCAGTCGACCGTGATCGGGTCCATCCACCACCGCTCGCCGGCGGCGACCGCGAGCGCGCGCTCGGGCGGGGTCGGCCGCAGGACCGCGCGCAGTCCGCGCTCGTCCATGCCCTCGATCGCCACGATCCCCTGGAAGAGCGGGCCGTGGAAGAGCAGCCGCTCGTAGGCCTCGGCGACGGTCATCGGGAACGGCGGCAGCCCCGCGAGCGGCTCGGCCGGCGGCGGGTCGGGCGTGACCGGGCGGTCGAGGGCGGCCCGGGCGCGGTAGCGCAGGCGCCGCGGCTCCGCGGTGGCGGCGATGCTGAGGTCCAGCGTGCCGGTCTCGGCGCCGGCGATCGCGCTGGCGCGGACGCGGACCTCGAGCCCGCCGTCGGGGACCTCGAGGCCGGAGAGCACCCGGATGTCGGCCACCTCGGCCACCCGCCGGCCGGGCGCGGCGGCCGCCGCCGCCTCGGCCATCAGCTCGGTGGCGACCGCGAAGGGCACGACCGGGCGCCCGTCGAGGCGATGGTCGGTCAGGTAGCGGTCGCGCGCGAGGTCGAACGTCCGGCGCAGCTCCAGGTCGTCCGGCTCGGCGCGCGTGACGGCGGCGTCGGCGGCCAGCAGGGCGCGCGGCGGCGTGGCGTGCGCGGCGCTCGCGGCCGCGGGACGTGCCGGCGGGTCGAACCCGGTCGTGCCGCCGATCACGACCTCCGCCTCGCCGGCGCGGCCGAAGCGCAGCTCCTCCTCGAGCATCCGGCAGCCGGTCTCGACGTCGATGAGCGCGACGCCGCGCTCGGCGAACTGCCGCCGGACCGCGGGCGACACCATCCCGGTCGTCAGCCACGGGCCCCACTCGACGGCCACGACGCGGGCCGGCCACCGGCGGTCGAGGTGCTGGGCGAGCTTGTCGAGCGCCTCGCTGGCGGCCGCGTAGTCGGCCTGGCCGCGGTTGCCGAAGCGGCCGGAGACCGAGCTGAAGAAGACGAGGAAGCGCAGGCCGTCGGGCCGCAGCGTGCGGGCGAGGACGGTGGCGCCGGTGACCTTCGTCGCCAGGACGCGCTCGAAGGAGTCGAGCTCCTTGTCGGCGACGAGCTTGTCCTCGATGACGCCGGCGCCGTGGATCACGCCGTCGATGCGCCCGTGCGTCGCGTAGACGTCCTCGACGATCGCGGCGAGCGCGTCGGCGTCGCGGACGTCGCACGGCCGCACCTCGACGCGCGCGCCCGCCTCCTCCAGCGCGGCGACGGTCGCGCGCACCTCGCGCTCGCGCAGCAGGCGCCGGTACTCGCGCTCGACGGTGGCCGGCGTGACGCCCGGGTCGCCGGCGCGGAGCGTCGCGATGACCGCCTGCTTGAGCGCGGCGTCGCCGGCCGCCGCGGCGTAGCGCGGATTCTCCTCGGTCAGCCCGGTCCGCCCGACGAGCACCACGGTCGGCCGGCACGCGCGGGCGAGCGCGATCGTGGCCGCCGCGGTGATGCCGCGCGCGCCGCCCGTCACGAGCAGCACCGCGCCGTCGTCGAGCAGGCCGCCGTCGGGACGGCCGTCGAGCGGCTCGGCCACCGGCTCGACCGTGATCCGACGGCCGTCGCGGCGCCCGACCTCCACGGGGCCGCCGGCGACCAGCTCGGCCGCGATCG
>DASTRJ010000116.1:0-6623 GCA_035761245.1 Capillimicrobium sp.
CCGAAGATGAGCGAGCGCCGCAGGTCCTTGCGGAAGGCGTAGTTGCCGCCGGCCTTCTCGAAGCAGCGGTCGAGCAGGTCGGCCGGCACCGGCTCGACCTGCTTGGGGGTGTACGTCGCCAGGCGAGCCGTGTTGAGCGCCTCCTCGTCGACGTCGGTGGCGTAGACCTTGACGCGGTCGCGGAACGCCGCCTCGCCGAGGTGCCTCACGAGCAGCATCGCGATCGTGTACGGCTCCTCGCCGGAGGCGCAGCCGGCCGACCAGACGCGGATGTCGCGGTCGCCGATCGCCTGCAGCAGCTCCGGGAGCACCTGCTCGTCGAGCCTCTGCCACGCGGGCGCGTCGCGGAAGAACGACGTGACGTTGATCAGGATCGTGTTGAAGAGGGCGGTGAACTCGTCGGGGTGCACCTCGAGGAAGTCGAGGTAGTCGCCGAGCGTGGCGACCTCGACCTCCTCCATCCGCTTGCGGACGCGGCGCTCCAGGCTGGACCGCTTGTAGCCCGTGAAGTCGAAGCCGCGCTCGCGCTTGAGGAACTCCAGCAGCGGCTCGAGGGCGTCGGCGGTCTCGGTCACGAGGCGAGGTTCTCCTCATCCGGGACGACGTGGACCGAGAGCGGCAGGACGCCGGCGCGCACGATCTCGGCCTGGCGCTCGATGTCGAGCGCCTTGTCGAGGAAGCCGGCGGCGATCCCGCCGCTGCCGCCGGTCCTCGCCCGCTCCGCCATCCGCCGCAGCAGGGCCGAGCGCTCCTCGAGCGCGCGCAGCGCCGTCCACAGCGCGGCCTCCACGTCGCCGCCCTGCAGGTCGAGTAGCGCCTCCTCCGAGAACGCGTGGCCGATGCGGCACCGGAAGCGGTGGACGCCGCTCTCCTCCAGCGACCACAGCGCACCGCCGCATTCCGGGCAGATGAGCCCGGTGGCGGTGTCGTCGGGCATGGCGCTCTCGGGGAGCGGATCGGGCGGCGGCCCGGGCGAGGCCGGGAGCGGCTCGGGGCCGCCCGTGAGGCGGACGAGCTCCGCGCCGATCGCGCGGACCGGGAGGACGCGGTCGACCTCGGTCGCGGCGAGCGCGGCCTCCGGCATGCCGCGGTACGCGGCGTCGTCGGGGGTCTGGACCACGGTCGTCCCTCCGTGGTCCTTGATGACCGCCAGCCCCGCGGCGCCGTCGTCGAGCGTCCCCGACAGCACGACGCCGATCGCCCGCGGGCCGTACGAGAGCGCGGCCGTGCGGAACGTCGTGTCGATCGCGGGCCGGTGGCCGTTCTCGGTCGGCCCGTGGCTCAGCGTGAGCTCGCCTGGCCCGACGATGAGGTGGTGGTCGGGCGGCGCGACGTAGATGCGGCCCGGCGCCACCGCCTCGCCGTCGGTCGCGGCCAGCGCGGGCAGCGCGCCCGAGCGGTTGAGGATCGACGGGAGCACGCTCGTCGCGGACGGCGGCAGGTGCAGCACGACGGCCACCGCGGCGGGGAGCTCCGCCGGCAGGTCCCGCACGAGCTGGGTGAGCGACTCCACGCCGCCCGCCGACGCGCCGATGACGACGATCGCATGCTGATCGTCGGCTGCCATGGTCTGACCCTACCCCTCTGGGAGCGCGCGCGGGGAGTTCGCCACACTGTCCGGATGGACAACGCCATCACCGCCGAGGGCCTCGAGGCGCTGCGGGCCGAGCTCGCCGAGCTCGAGGGCCCCGGCCGCCAGGAGATCGCCCGCCAGATCAAGACCGCGCGCGAGTGGGGCGACCTCAAGGAGAACGCCGAGTACCACGCCGCCAAGGAGGCCCAGGCGCACCTGGAGACCAAGATCCTGCGGCTGCGCGAGCGCATCAAGAACGCCGCCGTGGTCGAGCACACGAACGGCGACGTCGTCGGCTTCGGCTCGACCGTGGAGGTCGAGGACGAGGCGAGCGGCAAGGTCTCGACCTACCGGCTCGTCGCCTCCCCGGAGGCCAACCTCGCCGAGGGCAAGCTGTCCGTGGAGTCGCCGGTCGCCACCGCGCTCGTCGGCAAGCGCGCCGGCGACGTCGGGGTCGTCAGCACGCCGCGCGGCGAGCGCAGGCTGAAGGTGGTGTCGGTCGCATGAGCATCGACGAGGCCGAACTGCGCCGGCGGCTGACCCCGGAGCAGTACGCGGTGCTGCGCGAGGGCGCCACGGAGCGGCCGTTCACCGGCGCCTACGTCCACGAGAAGACCGACGGCACCTACCACTGCGCGGCCTGCGGCCACCTGCTCTTCGACGCGCAGACGAAGTTCGACTCGCGCTCCGGCTGGCCGAGCTTCACCGAGCCGGCGGACCGCGCGTTCGTCGAGCTCGTGCGCGACACCAGCCACGGCATGGTCCGCACCGAGGTCCGCTGCGCCAACTGCGGCTCCCACCTCGGGCACGTCTTCGACGACGGGCCCGTCGAGGCGGGCGGCGAGCGCTGGTGCATCAACTCGCTGGCGCTCGACCTCCACCGGCGCGACGCGTAGACGGGCCCGGACGTGACGCGGGCGGGTCTCGAAGGACCCGCCCGATCGCCAACCGGTCATCGATCACCGCTGTACTGCTTGTCCCAGGACGAAGTGTCTTGCCTGGGCGGCTGGACACTCGATGACCACCTGGACAGGCCGCCCCGAAGGGCGCGTTGCCACGGCTGGGGGCTCGAAGACCCCCTCGGTCTCGTGGGCGATCGGCCGGCACGCCTCACTGTAGCGAGAGGGGCCGCGGCAACAGGTCGTTCACGAGCGGCCGATCGCACCGCGTAGCATCGCCGTCCGATGACCCGCCGCGAGATCCGCTCCTGGCTCATGGACATGGACGGCGTCCTCGTGCACGAGGAGCACATGATCCCCGGAGCCGACGCCTTCCTGACCCGGCTGCGCGAGAGCGCCACGCCGTTCCTCGTGCTCACGAACAACTCGATCTACACGCGTCGCGACCTCGCCGCGCGGCTGCGGGGCAGCGGCCTCGAGGTCCCGGAGGAGGCGATCTGGACCTCCGCGCTGGCGACCGCGCGCTTCCTCGACGACCAGCGGCCCGGCGGCTCGGCGTTCGTGATCGGCGAGTCGGGCCTGACGACCGCGCTCCACGAGATCGGCTACACGATGACCGAGCGCGCGCCCGACTACGTCGTCCTCGGCGAGACGCGCACCTACAGCTTCGAGCGCATCACGCAGGCGATCCGGCTGATCGTCGAGGGCGCGCGCTTCATCGCCACCAACCCCGACCCGACGGGGCCGACCGTGGTCGGGCCCGTGCCGGCGACGGGCTCCGTGGCGGCGCTCATCAGCCGCGCGACCGGCGTCGACCCGTACTTCGTCGGCAAGCCGAACCCGCTCATGATGCGCTCGGCGCTGAACGCGATCGACGCCCACTCGGAGACGACCGCCATGATCGGCGACCGGATGGACACCGACGTCGTCTCGGGCCTCGAGGCGGGCCTCGAGACCATCCTCGTGCTCACCGGCGTCACGTCCCGCGAGGAGGCCGAGCGGTTCCCGTTCCGCCCCTCGCGGATCGTCGACTCAGTCGCCGATCTGGTCGACCAGGTCGTCTGACGAGGCCAGGCCCGGCGCCTCCTCGAGGACGCCGAGCAGCTCGGCCACGCGGCAGACCAGCAGGCGCTCCTCGTCGACCTCGACCCACGCGCCCGCGCTCGCCGGGAAGACGACGTGGTCGCCCGGCTTGACCGGCATCTCGACGCCGGCCGCCGACCACCAGTCGATGCCTGGGCCGACGGCGAGGACGATGCCGTGCTGCGGCGGCGGCTCGTTGGAGCCGGCGGGGACGAGCAGGCCGGAGTGGCGGACCCGGTCGGGCTCGAGCTCCTTGATGACGACGCGGTCGAAGAGCGGGCGAAGCTGGTGGCGCATCGCCGGGTGACGATAGCGGCGCCGTGCCCGCCGCTACCTGACGCGGACGCGGATCCAGAGGTCGAAGTCGCTGCCCGAGCCGCCGGAGCCGGGCGGCTGGTACTGCATGCCGAGCATCGTGCGGCCGCGGTGGCGCGCCTTGAGCACGGTCACCTGCGTGCCGCCGGAGCCGACGACGCCCGGGTCGACCGGGTCGGCGACGTAGGTCGACGACACGACACGCGCCACGCGCCGCTTCGGCGTGCGCGTGATCTCCCAGTGGTAGCCCGTCGAGGGGTTCGCGTCGAGCTCGATCCGGATGCGGTCGCCCGGCCGGACCGTGACCTGGTCGCCGGAGTCCTGGTCGGTGACGGTGACCGTCCGTGCGGCGGCCGGCGAAGCGGCGACGCCCGTCGCGACGGCGGCGACGGCGAGCGGGGCGAGGAGGAGGCGTCCGTGCATGGCGCCCACCATAGTTCAGCCGCGCAGCGCGGTCGGCATCTTCAGCAGCGCCAGCGGCAGGTCGCGCCGCGCGCGGTCGAGCGCCTCGCGCAGCGCCGGCGCGGCCGCCGCGCCGTGCACGCCGGCGCCATGGCCGACGAGCAGGTGCTCGGGCGCGTAGGCGGCCAGGCGCCGCGGCGGCGTCGGACGCAGGAAGACGTGCACGCCGACGGCGGTCGCCCCGGCGGTGAACATGCGGTTCGTGCCGACGGCCTCCGGGACGACGAGCGCGCCGCGCGCCGGCCACCACAGCGCGACCTCGTTCCAGAAGCGCCGGCGCACGACCTGCACCGGCTCCAGCGGCGCGCCGGGCAGCTCGTGCGGGAGCGCGACGTGCGGCACGCCGAGCCGCCGCGCGACCGCGGCGCAGTCGCGCTCGTGGCGGTCGAGCAGCTGGAGCACGGCGGCGGGCTCGCCGAGCGCGGCCGCGCGGTCCACCGCGCCGTCGACGTCGACGGGGTCGACGAGCCAGACGCGGCCGTCGTCGACGAGCGCGTGCGACGTGCGGGTCATCGCCTCGTCGGCGATCCAGCTCAGGCCGAGCGGGTGCTCCTCGTAGGCGCGGATGCGGGGCATCGGCGGATCATGCCAGCAGGTCCGGGTCGACCGGCCGGACGCCGTACGCGCGGCGGAGCTCCTCGAGCGGCTGCTCGGTCGCGCCCCAGAAGTCCCAGTCGGCGGCGACGACGTCGACGGTCGTGGCGGCGCCGCGGTCCCAGGCCGTCCAGAAGCGCCGCGGGTCGTAGGCGCCGTGGGCGACCCCGGCGATGTCGTTGAGGTGCACGCCGACGTGCCAGCTGTAGAGCACGGGCAGCACCTCGGCGGCCATCGGGTGGTCCGGATGCATCGCCCCGATGAACGTCGAGACGCAGATCTCGCCGGGCTGCGAGGTCGAGTAGCCGCTCAGCACGTGGGAGCTGTCGTGGGGCGTGGTGAACCCCTCGGCGAGCCCGTCGGGATGGCCGGGGAAGCGGAACCCGTTGCGCTTGAAGTGGTCGTGGAAGGCCCGCCCGAACGTGCCGGCGGGCAGCTCGCCGAGCGCCTCGTAGCGCGCCTCGAGCTCCGGCTGGGCGTTGCCCTCGCGATAGGGCAGGAACGGCCCGAGCGGCCCGAGCGACAGCCGCTCCGCGTCGAGGTGGGGGAAGGACTCGGCGTTCTTGCGCAGCAGGCAGGCGCCCGCCTCGGCGACGTCGCCCGCGGCGACCTCCGTGAGCAGCTCGAGGTAGCCCTCGTACACGTCGAGCGCCCGCGCGTACTCCCGCACGAGCGCGGTCTTGTCAGGATCGGCGACGCCGTCGGCCAGCGACATCACGGCGAGCATCCGCACCGCCTGCCGGGCGTCGTCGGGGGTGAGCAGCTCGCGCGCGAGCGCGTCCGGGTCGACCGGCTCGACGGCGTCGGGGTCGACGTCGGCCAGCCCGAGGACGATCGTGGCGGCGCCCTCGATCGTCCGGCGGTCGGCCGCCGTGACGCCGCCGGGGCCGTGCTCGAGCGCGATCGCGCGCATGGCGCCGAGGATGGCGTCTGCCTGGTGGCGCGGGACGGAGATCAGCACGGCGCAAGTCTGCCAGCCGCGCTGCGTTGTGATCGCCATGACGATCCGCCGCGCGCTGCTCGCGCTCCTGCTGTCCCTGCTCGTGGCCCCGGCGGCCGCCGGCGCCGCCGCCTGGGCGCCGTACGACCGGCCGGCCCAGTACGGCGCCGTCACCGACGACGACGTCCCGATCGCGATGCGCGACGGCGTGGTGCTCCGCGCCGACGTGCAGCGGCCGGACGCGCCCGGGCGCTACCCGGTCGTCGTCATCCAGACGCCGTACAACAAGGACGGCGGCATCAACACGGTGCTCGGCGGGCAGGCGAGCTACTTCGTGCAGCGCGGCTACGTCGTCGTCACGGTCGACGTGCGCGGCACCGGCAGCTCGCAGGGCACGTGGGACTCCTTCGGCGAGGCCGAGCAGCGCGACGGCTACGAGGTGGTCGAGTGGGCGGCGCGCCAGCCGTGGAGCAGCGGGCGCGTCGGGCTGTACGGCCCGTCGTACATGGGGCTCAACCAGCTCTACACCGCCGCGCTGCGGCCGCCGTCGCTGAAGGCCATCTTCCCGATCGTGCCGATGGCCGACGGCTACCGCGACATCGTCTTCTCCGGCGGCGACGTCAACGTGTCGTTCATCCCGCTGTGGCTCGGGCTCGTGACGGCGACCGGGCTGACGCCGCCCGCGTACGCGACCGACGGCACGCTGCAGGGCCTCGCCGACGGGCTGTCCACCCTCGCCGCGCACCTCGGGGGCGCG
>DASTRJ010000117.1:0-5132 GCA_035761245.1 Capillimicrobium sp.
CCGAAGATGACGAGCACGCCGTCGAGGACCTCGCGCGTGGGGATGCGCCCTGCGCCCACCGCCTCGTTGAAGCGCCGCCAGGTCGCGCGCCCCTGCGAGCGCAGCAGCAGCGAGCCGGCGATCGAGTCCGCGACCAGGATCGCGATCGTCGGCAGCGCGCCGATCTCCTGGCCCACCTGGATGATCACGTAGAGCTCCAGGAGCGGGACGACGATGAAGATGACGAACAGCAGCGGCAGCACGGGTGCCGGGAGCCTATAGACGGCGCGAGGGGCTTCTACACTGACCCCTATGCCCACCGTGGAAGACGTCGAAGAGGCCCTGTCGAACGTCATCGACCCGGAGCTCGGCCTCGACTTCGTCGAGCTCGGCCTCATCTACGGGATCGAGATCGACGGCGGCCACGTGCACGTCACCTTCACGCTGACGACGCCCGGCTGCCCGATCGGGCCCCAGGTGACCGAGCAGATCGACGAGTTCGTCTCGGAGCTCGACGGCGTCGAGTCGGTCGAGTCGACCATGGTCTTCCAGCCGCCGTGGACGCCGGACCGCATGTCCGAGGACGCGAAGTTCGCGCTCGGCTTCTAGGCGCCAGAACCTCCGCGACGCGCCTCCGGCCCTCACTATCCTGCCGCCAGATGCGGCGGGTGGCCCCGGTACTCCTCGCGCTGGCGCTCGTCGTCGCGCCGGCGTCTGCCGCGGCCGCTCCCACGGGACGGCTGCTGGTGTCCATCGACGCGCCGCACACGCGCGCCGCGCAGGCGGCGACCGCGCGCGCCGTCATCGCCCGCCACGACGTCCGCGCGACGAGCCGCAACGTCCCGCAGGTGGGGCTCGTGACCGTCGAGCCGCAGCCGGGCGAGTCGATCCGCGAGCTCGCCGAGCGCCTGCGCGCCGACCCCGCCGTCCGGTCCGTGACGCGCGAGCACCGCGCGCGGCTGCGCCTGAACCCGAACGACCCCGCCTTCACCACCGCCGACCCCGCGCCGGAGGCGCTCGGCTCGTCGCTGCAGTGGTGGGCGATCCGCTCGCGCTTCCCGGCCGCCTGGGACCTGGCCGACGGCGACTCGGTCACCGTCGCCGTCATCGACTCGGGCGTCGACGCGACGCATCCCGACATCGCCGGCAACGTGCGGCGTGCCGTCGACCTCGACTCCGACCCGCTGCACGCGGGCGCGCGCGCCGACGAGAACGGCCACGGAACCCACGTCGCCTCGCTGGCGTGCGGCATCCCGAACAACGGCGTCGGGCTCGCCGGCGCCGGCTACGGCTGCGGCCTGATGGTCGAGAAGTCCGACCTCTCGGACTCCAGCGTCATCCGCGCGCTCGTCGACGCCACCGACCACGGCGCCGACGTCATCTCGATGTCCATCGGCACCGACGACCGCAAGTCGCCGCCGCAGGCGATGGTCGACGCGATCGACTACGCCTACGACCACGGCGTCGTGCTCGTCGCCGCGGCCGCCGACAAGTCCACCACCGAGCAGGGCGACCCGGCGAACATCCTGCAGCCGACCGGCACCGGCGACGACATCACCGCCGGCAAGGGCCTCTCCGTGACGGCCGCCGACTTCGACGGCCGCCGCGCGAGCTTCGCCGGCTCGGGCTCGCAGATCTCGATCGCCGCCTACGGCGCCTTCGACCGCGCGGACCGCGCCGACGGCCTGCTCGGCGCGTTCCCGCCGCCGACCACCGAGATCGAGCGCGGGATCGACGCGCTGCCCTGCCGCTGCCGCGCCGAGCTGGCCGGCGACAACCGCTTCGCCTTCCTCGAGGGCACGTCGATGGCCACGCCGATCGTGGCCGGCGCCGCCGCGCTGATGCTCGACCGCAACCCCGACCTGCACCCCGACGACGTCATCCGCCTGCTGAAGCGCACCGCCACGCGCCAGGGCGGCTGGAGCCCCGACCTCGGGTGGGGGATCGTCGACGCCGAGGCCGCCGTCATCGCCGCCGGCCAGCTCGATCGCCGCCCGCCGACCTCGTCGGTCGTGGGTCCGCGGTCGGTCTCGCGCGAGCGGGTGCGGCTGCGGATCACCGCCGCCGACACCGCCGCGCCGGGGATCGAGCCGGCCGGCGTCCGCGCGGTGCGGATCTTCGCGTCGGTTGACGGCGGCCACCCGCGCCGCGTCGCCGTGACCACCCGGCGGCGCGTGGTCGTCACGGTCGAGCCGGGGCGGCGCTACGCGTTCTTCAGCCAGGCCGTCGACCGCGAGGGCAACGTCGAGGAGGCCCCGCCGCGGCCCGACGTCCGCACGCGCGTCGGCGTCGCGCGCTAGACCGACGCGGGCTGCGGCGAGCCGGCCTCCTGGCGCAGCTCGCCGGCGAGCCGCACGAGCTCCGCGAGGTGCTGGCGCACGCCGTCGGCGATCGCGTCGACGTCGGGCAGCGCGTCGAGGTCGCCGAGCAGGCCGAAGTTCACGTGGCCGTTGTAGGACATGATCGCGACGGCGAGGGCGTGGTTCTTCGGCAGGAACGCCACGGGGAACACGTCGAGCAGCTCGCGCCCGTAGACGTAGAGCGGGAACTGCGGACCCGGGACGTTCGTCACGATCAGGTTGAACAGGCGCGTCGAGAAGTTCAGGCGCGACGCCTGCGCGAGCACGGTCGGCGGCGCGAAGTCCTGCATGCTCGCGAGCACCTCGGCGCCGACGGCCTGCTTGGACTCCTTCAGGCCGTCCATCGCCTGCTTGACCGCCATCAGGCGGGCGACCGGGTCGGCGATGTAGACGGGCAGCGGCCCGCGCATGACGGTGATCCGGTTGCCGAGGTTGCCGCGCTCGTCGGTCGCCCGGATCGACACCGGCACGAGCGCGCGCAGCTCGAGGCCCGCGGTCCGCACGCCGCGCGAACGCAGCCAGTCGCGCAGCGCGCCGGCCACGACCGCGAGGACGACGTCGTTGACCGTGGTGCCGAACGCCGCCTTGACGGTGCGGAAGTCGGCGAGCTCGTTGCGGACCCCGACGAAGCGCCGGTGCGGGCCGATCTCGACGTTGAGCGGCGTCGCCGGCGCCGGGTTGGCGATCGCCCAGGCGATGTCGCCGATGCCCTCGAGCCCGTCGCGCGCGCCGGCGAGCGAGCGCTCCGGGTGCGTCGCGGCCTGCACGGTGCGCTCGGCGACGCGCAGGCCGGTTCGGATCAGGCCCTGCACGCCCTTGGCGAGCAGCTCCGCTCCGGTCGGCTCGTGGTGCGGCGTCCAGGGCGTCCCGCTGTGCTCGACCTCGCGCGGCACCGGCGTGAGGTCGAAGAGGACGGTGGCGAGGTCGACGCCGCTGACGCCGTCGATGAGGGCGTGGTGCGTCTTGGAGATGAGCGCGAAGCGGCCGCCCTCGAGCCCTTCGACGACCCACATCTCCCACAGCGGCTTCGACCGGTCGAGCTGCTGGGAGAACACCCGCGAGACGAGGTTGAGCAGCTGCTCCTCGGAGCCGGGCGGCGGCAGCGCGGTCTGGCGCAGGTGGTACTCGAGGTTGAACGTGGGGTCGTCGACCCAGAGCGGGCGGCCGGTGCCCATCGGCGGGAACGCGAGCTTCTGCCGGTAGCGCGGCACGAGGTGCAGCCGCGAGCGCAGCAGGGTGCAGAACTCGGCGAACTCGGGGACCGGGCCCTCGAAGATCGTGACGCCGCCGATGTGCATGTGGGAGGTGGGGCCCTCCTGCGCCAGGAAGGAGGCGTCCACTGCGCTGAGCCGATCCCCGTGCTGCTGCGGCATCCCGAGCCGTCAACCTACAGGGTCGCCGCCGAGGCGTCGACAGCCCTAGTGGGCCTCGACCCCGCCGCGCGAGCCGACCCCCGTGAGGACCTCGCGGACGCGCCCGGCGCCGCCGGTCGCACCGCTCAGCGGCGGCGTCCCGTAGCCCGCGCCCTCGCGCATCCCGTCGATGAGCTCCAGCAGCGCCTCCTCCGCCGTCACGCGCGGCGTCCAGCCCAGCTCCGTGCGAGCGCGCGTGACGTCCATGATCGGCACGCCGAGCCCCATGTCGACCCACCCGACCGGGGTCGGCTGCAGGTGGGCCTTCCAGGTGAGGTCGGCCGCGGCGCGCAGGACGCGCCCGGGCACCGGCACGGGGCGCGCCCGCAGCAGGCGGGCGATCCGCTCGCCGTCGAGCACCGGCTCGGCGGCGACGTTGTAGGCGCCGCGCGCCGCCGGGGTCACGATCGCCAGGCGGTAGGCCTCGGCGACGTCGTCGGTGTGCACCGCCTGGACGCGCAGCCGCGGATGCGTCGGGACGATCGGGATCAGGCCGCGGCGCAGCAGCATGCGCGGCAGGAACGGCCCGGCGAAGTAGCGGCGGATCTCCGTCGCCGCCTCGCGCTGGAAGATGAGCCCGGGCCGCAGGCGGACGACGCGCAGCTCCGGGTGGCGCGCCTCGACGTCGTCGAGGATCCGCTCGGTCGCCGCCTTGTGGCGCGCGTAGAACGACGTCTCGATGCCCTCGGTCGGCCAGCTCTCGTCGACCGCCCGGTCCTTGGGGCCGGGGGAGTAGGCGCCGATCGAGGAGGCGTAGACGAGCGCGCCGACCCCGGCGTCGGCGGCGGCCTCGAAGACCCGCGCCGAGCCCTCGACGTTCGTCATCTGCAGCACGCGCTCGTCGCGCGAGGGCTGGATGAGCCACGCGAGGTGGACGACCGCGTCGGCGCCTTCGAACTGCGAGCGCAGGTCGGCGGTGGCGACGTCGGCCTGCTGCCAGGTGGTCCGCGGCAGCTGCAGCGTCGGGCGCCGCCGGGCGATCCCGACGATCGCGTCGACCTGCTCGTCGGCGGCGAGCCTGCGCACGAGGGCGCTGCCGACGTTGCCCGTGGCTCCGGTGACGACGACCCTCATGGCCGATCGGTTGCCCCGTCGCAGCTAGCCTCAACCGGGTGACGACGACGCCGCCGGTCACGCCGAAGCTGCTCTTCTGGGCGCTCGGCGCGCAGCTGCTGCTCGGCGGCGTGCTGCTGTGGCAGGCGGCAACCGGGTTCTCGCTCTTCCGCGACGACGACGACGGCAGCAGGCCGGCGGCCACGGCGATGGTCGCGCCGCTGCCCGAGCCGACGGTGGACCGCTTCGACGCCGCGCGCGCGATGCGCTGGGCGCGGCGCCAGGTGGCGCTCGGTCCGCGTCCGGCCGGCTCGCCGGCGCAGCGGCG
>DASTRJ010000118.1:0-19256 GCA_035761245.1 Capillimicrobium sp.
CAACGGGATCGACGCGGTCGGTGAGGTGCCGCCGGACCGCTTCGACTGGCGGCCGTACTTCGACGCCGACCGCGCGGCGCGCGACAAGGCGTACTCGCGCTGGGGCGGCTTCATCCCCGACGTGCCGTTCGACCCGGTCGCGCAGCGCCGCGACCTGGCCGATCATGTACATGCCGCGCCGCCACTGCTCCTCGGCGTCGACGTCGACGAGCTTCGCGCCGCCCGGCTCCGGCGCGGGGTTGCGGTCCTTGCCCTTCGACGCGACGCGCAGCCGCCCGATGTTGAGCACCTCGAGCGCCTCGCGAACCTCCTGCGACGAGCGACCCTCTTGCACGAGCCGGCGCTTCTCGGCGGCGAACTCGGCCGCGAACGGCGACGGCAGGCAGCGGGTGGCGTGGCCCGGCCCGCTCTCGAGGAACACGGTCTCGCGGCAGTCGATCGCCGCCGCCTGGAAGCCGGGCGTGATCGCCCCCGACGCGACCGCCTCCTCCGTGAACAGGTAGGCCGTGCCGGCGAGGACGCCGACGCGCGCGCCGCGCTCGGCGAGCGGCGCGGCGATCGCCGCCGCCATCGCCGCCGAGAGCGCGTCGTGCAGGCCGCCGGCGAGGACGACGTGGCACGCGGCGAGGTCGCTGGGCGACGCCTCGTCGAGCAGCGTGCGGACCATCGTGTCCCAGAGCACGAAGCTGGTGCGCGGGCCGACGTGGCCCCCGCACTCGCGCCCCTCGAAGACGAAGCGCCGGGCGCCCTCGCGCAGATAGAGCCGCAGGAGGCCCGGCGACGGCACGTGGAGGTAGGTCTCGATGCCGTGCTCCTCGAGCGCCCGGGCCTGCGCCGGCCGCCCGCCGGCGATCAGCGCGAACGGCGGGCGGTGCTCGCGGATCGAGGCGAGCTGCTCCTCGCGCAGCTCGGCGGGGACGAAGCCCAGGATCCCCACTCCCCACGGCCGGTCGCCCATGCGGGCGGCCGTCTCCTCGAGGAGCGCGTCGACCTCGGCGTGGCGCATGAGGGCGAGCGCCAGGAACGGCAGGCCGCCGCCCTCGACGACCGCGGCCGCGAAGCCGGATCGGTCGCTCACCCGCGTCATCGGGCCCTGGAGCACCGGGTAGCGGGTGCCGTGCGAGGCGGCGAGCGGCGCGCCCTCGGCGAGCGGGCGGATGCGCCGGGCGGCGGCGCACTGCGCGAGCGCGGCCTCGCCGAGCGCGTCGAGGATGCCCGCGACGGTCCGGTGGCGGGCGAGGCCGGCGGCGAAGGACGCGTCCTGGCCGACCGCGAGGACGTGACGGTCGAGGTCGTCCCAGTCCACCGCCTGCTCGACGGCGGCCTGCCAGCGGTCTCGCGCCGACGCCTCGTCGCCGCCGTCGCGGACCAGCTGCCGCTCGGCCTCGGCGAGCGCGGTCGCCGCCGGGAGGTCCGGGCGGACGTGGAGCCGGAACGCGGCGCCGAGATCGGCGCCGAGGGCGACCGTCTCGCTGCCGTCGAAGGCGGCCACGCGCGCCCGCACGGCGTCGTCGAGCGGCGACTCGCGGGCGAGCAGGACCTGGGCGTCGAGGATGGCGCCCTCCGCGCCGGCGACGAGGCACGCCGCGGCCGTGTGCCGCCCGACGCCCCCCTGCGCCCAGACCGGGACGGAGACCGCGTCGCGCAGTCGCTGCAGCAGCACGAACGTGCTCTCCTCCCCGATCCATCCCGCGGCCTCGTGCCCCTTGCCGACGATCGCGTCGGCGCCGGCCGCCTCGGCCGCCAGCGCCTCGTCGAGGCTCGTGGCGATCGCGAGCGTCCTGGCTCCACGGCCACGCGCCAGGGCGATCGGCGCCGCGACGTCGCGTCCCGGCCGCCCCCCGAGGATCACGACGTCGGGGGGCCGCGGCGAAGCGTCGAGGGCGAGGCGGAGCAGCTCCTCGTCGGCGGGCACGTGGACGCCGAACCGGCCTCGCCCCCGCTCCGCCAGGTCGCGCAGCGCCTGGAGGACCACGCTGCGCTCGCGGGCGAACTGCAGGTCCAGCACGCCGATCGCCCCCGCCCGGCTCGCGGCGATCGGCAGCCGGGCATCCGGCCGGCCGGCGGGCGACAGCACGGCGAAGTCGAGCGGGCGGCCGGTGGGCGACAAGGTGGGCAGTGTGACTCTCTGGACCGGGATTTTTGGTGAACTGCGCCGCACCGCCGGGGTGAAAGACCACCCTCCATAGGGTGAATACCGACGTCTCGACGGGGTGGAAAACCGGCTGCCGGGAGGGGAACGAACCTCATCGCCATGCCGCTTTCCTGCGGCAGAAATCGGCAACCTTCCCCTGCTCGGCCAAGGCACAGCACCGTCCGCACGGACCCCACTGCACCCGGCCAGAGATCTCTCACAGATGCGACGGCGAAGTCAAGTCATTTTCGGAGAAGTTGCACTCCACCGCCACCCGGCCTACAGTGCCCGAGTCGGGACGACTTCGAGAGAGCGTTCGCGCCACGCGGAGGCGAGGCGCTCAGGAACACGAGCCATCCCCGGAGGTGCCATGACGCCGCGTGCGACGACAGCCCCAGCGGCGGAACGCACCACGCTGCAACCGCTGGAGCGCATCGCCCTGCTGTGCGACGAGGGTTCGCTGCGCCCCCTGTCGGCGCCCACGCCACTGCGCCCGATCGGCGTCGTGGCGGCCGAAGGCCGGCTCGGCGGCCGGCGGGTGGTCTGCTACGCCCAGGACTCGAGCATCGCCGGCGGCTCCGTCGGCACGGCCGAGGCGGACACCGTCGTGCGCGCGCTGCGGCACGCCCACGACCACGCGATCCCCATCGTGGCCTTCCTGGAGTCGGCCGGCGCGCGGCTGCAGGAGGGCGCGGCGGCGCTCGGCGGCTTCGGCCGCATCTTCTACGAGAACGTCCGCCTCTCGACCCGCGCGCCGCAGATCTCGGTCATCACGGGAACCTCGGCGGGCGGTGGCTGCTACTCGCCGGCGCTGACGGACTTCGTCGTCATGACGCGGCCGGCCGCGATGTTCCTCACCGGGCCCAAGGTCGTGCGCGACGCGGTCGGCGAGGAGATCAGCATGGAGGCGCTCGGCGGGCCGTCGGTGCACAACCGCAACGGCGTCTGCCACTTCGTCGCCGACGACGACGGCGCCGCGATCGAGCTCGTGCGGGACCTGCTCGGGCATCTCACGGGCAGGTCGACGACGTTCGAGGACGGGCCCGCCCAGCTGCACGCGCCCGATCCCGCCCGGCGGCTGCCGGCCGCGAGCCGGAGCGTCTACGACGTGCGCGACGTCGCCCGCGACGTCCTCGACGGAGGCCGCTTCCTCGAGGTGGCCGCGCGCTGGGCGCGCAACATCGTCGTCGGCTTCGGGCGGCTCGGCGGCCGGCCCGTCGGCGTCGTCGCCAACCAGCCGCGCCACCTGGGCGGCGTGATCGACGTCGCGGCCTCCGAGAAGGGCGCCGGGTTCGTGCGCACGTGCGACCGCTTCCGGCTGCCGCTCGTGGTGCTCGTCGACACGCCCGGGTTCATGCCGGGCTCGGGGCAGGAGGCCGCCGGGATCATCCGCCACGGCGCCGAGCTCGTGCGCGCGTTCGCGGCGGCGACGGTGCCGCGCTTCACGGTGATCCTGCGCAAGGCCTACGGCGGCGCCTACATCACGATGAACTCGAAGGACCTCGGCGCCGACCTGTCGCTCGCCTGGCCGGGCGCGGAGATCGGGATCATGAGCCCGCATGCCGCCGTGCAGATCCTGCACCGGCGCCGGCTCGCCGAGGCCGACGACCGCGACCGCCTCGCCGCCGAGCTGGTGGACGAGTACCAGTCGCGCCACATCGCCGTCGAGCGGGCGCGCGACTGCGGCCTCATCGACGGCGTGATCGAGCCGGCCGCCACCCGCGCGCGCCTGCGCGAGGCGCTCGCGGTCACGCGATGACGCGCCCGCGCAGGTCCGCCGCGGGCTCGATCCCGTAGCGCGCCAGGATCGTCGGCGCCACGTCGAGCAGCTGGAGGTCGTCGCGGCGGCGCGCGTCGATCCCCGGGCCGCGGAGCGCGAGCAGCCCGTACTGGGCGTGGTTGGCGTCGTCGGGCCCGGTGTCGTTGTCGAACGTGTAGTGGCGGCCGTGGCCGAGCGTGCCGTTGCTGCGCCACGCGAGGTCGCCGAAGTAGACGACGAGGTCGGGCGGCAGCCCGCGCCGAGCACGCCACAGGTCCTCGGGGCGGTGCACGCGGGTGCCGATCGGGCCGTCGGGGCCGCCGAGCGCCTCCAGCCGCGCGGCGAGCTCGTCGCGCAGCGCGTCGTAGTCGCGGGGCGAGACCGTGCCCTGGGGCTCGCGGCCCTCCACGTTCAGGCAGAGCCGGCAGTAGTAGCCCCCCTCCCCCCACGCCCGCGTGCGGCTCCAGTCCACGTCGGCGTCGCGCAGCGTCGTGCCGGGCGCGGGCGGGGACGCGGCGGCGAGCGCCAGGTAGCCCTCCTCCACGAGCCACTCGTTGACGCAGATCGCCCCCTCCATCGGCCGGGCGCCGTGGTCGGAGACGACGAGCACCGTCGTGTCGTCGTCGAAGCGCTCCAGCAGCTCGCCGATCTCGTCGTCGAGGTACTCGTAGTAGCTCTTGATGACGCCGGCATACCGGTGGCCCGGCTCGTGGCGGGGATGGTGGGGGTCGAGGTAGCGCCAGAAGGCGTGGTGGAGCCGGTCGAGCCCGATCTCGACCAGCATGAAGAAGGCCCAGTCGCGCGTGTCGAGCAGGTGCCGCGCAACCGCGAAGTGCTGCTCGGTCATCGCGTAGATCTCCGCGAGGATGCGGTCGCGGTCGTCGCTGCGGAAGTTGCGCACGTCGACCTCGTAGCCGCCGGCGACGCGCTCGACCTCCTCGCGCAGCTCCGCGGGATGGGTGTAGACGTCGCGCCGCGGGTCCGGCGTGAGGAAGTCGGCGACCAGCGCGCCGCGGATCTGCGGGGGCGGGAACGTCTGCGGCACGCCGATGACGATCGACTCGCGGCCCTCGCGCCCGAGGTGGTCCCAGATGCGGTCGACGGTCACGGCGCGCGCGTCGGCGGTCATGAGGCCGTCGTAGGAGTGGTCGCGGCGGTTGCGGAAGCCGTAGATCCCGAGCTCGCCGGGATCGCGCCCGCTCATCATGCACGTCCACGCGGGCACGGTGATCGGCGGGTCGACGCTGCGCAGCCGGCCCCACGTCCCGGCCCGCGCGACCGAGGCGATGTTCGGCAGGTCGTCGAACCAGCGGTCGAACACGAGCGACGGCTCGGCGCAGTCCAGCCCGATGACCGCCACCTTCGTGCGGTCTGCCATGCGGGCACGTCTACCGCCTGCGGCGCCCCGCGAGGCCGCGCTTTTCTCCCCAGGCGGTTGGTCGGCCGCCGTCCGCCCCCGCCCTTCACGCCCGAACCTGAACGTCCGCTCCGCCACCGCTGTGGTGGTTGAACGGCCGTTCATCCCTTGGCGGGGGTCGCGCCGCGGCACGAGCGTCCGATCCGACGCCACCACGCCGGGTGAACGGCCGTTCATTCCTTCGGCCGCGCGGCGTCGCGGGCGGGCGCGGGGCGGTGCGGTGCGGTTACTCAGCGCGCGGTGCCGCGCCAGGCGTGCCAGGCCGCGAGGAACTGCAACGGCAGCCGCGCGCAGAGCGCCCAGCGGGGGATCTGCGGGAAGCGCTCGGGCCGCAGCACCATCTCGACGTTCGCGGGATACACCGCGGCGAGCGTCGCCAGCAGCCACCAGCGCGCGAGCCCGCGCGTGTGCGGGTGCAGCACGGCCGCGCCGCCGGCCAGCTCCGCCACGCCCGACGCGTACGTGATCGGGCGCGCCCAGCGGCGCAGCGCGCGCGGCATGATCGCGTCGTAGAAGCGGGGACGGACGAAGTGCATCGTCCCCGCCACGAGCCAGAAGGCCGCCAGCGAGCGCCACGGCGGCTCGCGGCGCGCCCGGCGCCCGCTCACGACGGCGCGATCATCGACGCGCCGGTCATCTCCGCCGGCTGCTCGATCCCGAGCAGCTCGAGCACCGTCGGCGCGACGTCCGCGAGGATGCCCTCCTCCCGGAGCGTCAGCCCCTCGCGGGTGACGACCAGCGGCACCGGGTTGAGCGAGTGCGCCGTGTTCGGCGAGCCGTCCGGCTCCAGCATGTGGTCGGCGTTGCCGTGGTCGGCGGTCACCACGCAGACGCCGCCGGTCGCGTGCACCGCGTCGACCACCTCGCCGAGGCAGCGATCGACCGTCTCGACCGCCTCGACCGCCGCCGGGATGACGCCGGTGTGGCCCACCATGTCGGCGTTGGCGAAGTTGATGATCCCGAAGCCGAAGCCGTCGGCCCGCCACGCCTCGACGAACGCGCGCGCGGCCTCCGGCGCGCTCATCGCGGGCTTGTGGTCGTAGGTCGGCACGTCGCGCGGCGACGGCACCATCTCGCGCCGCTCGCCCTCGTACGGGTCCTCCTCGCCGCCGCCGAAGAAGTACGTCACGTGCGGGTACTTCTCGGTCTCCGCGACGTGGAGCTGGCGCAGCCCGTGCGCGGCGATCACCGCCGACAGCGTCGTCGCGGGGCGGTGCGGCGGGAAGGCGACCGGGTACGGCCAGCCCTCCTCGTACTCGGTGAACGTCGTGTAGCGGTCGATCGTCGCCACGCCGCCGCGGTCGATCTCGCCGAACGACGGGTCGGCCAGCGCGCGCGTGATCTCGCGCATCCGGTCGGGCCGGAAGTTGAAGGCGATGACGCTGTCGCCGGGCCGGATCCGGGCCTCGTCGCCCACCGTCGTCGCGGTGATGAACTCGTCGGTCTCGTCGCGCGCGTACGCCTCGCGCGCCGCGTCGGACGCCCGGTCGACGTGATGGTCGGCGCGGCCGTGCACGAGCAGGTCGTAGGCGCGCTGGATGCGGTCCCAGCGCGTGTCGCGATCCATCGCGAAGTAGCGGCCGACGACGCTGCCGACCCGCGCACCCTCCCACCCCTCGACGCGCTCGAGGTAGCTCGCGCCGGCCGTCGGCGCGGTGTCGCGCCCGTCGGTGAAGGCGTGGACGACGAGGTCCGGCACGCCGAGCTCGCGGCCGAGCCGCACGAGCGCCTCGAGGTGCTCGATCGAGGAGTGCACCCCGCCGTCGGAGACGAGCCCGATGAGGTGGACCCGCTCGGCCCCGCTCATCGCGTCGCGCAGCACCGGGTTCTCGATCCGCTCGGCGCTCAGCGCCTCGTCGATCCGCAGCAGGTCCTGCTTGACGACCGCCCCGGCGCCCAGGTTGAGGTGGCCGACCTCGGAGTTGCCCATCTGCCCGGGCGGCAGCCCGACGTCCGGCCCGCTGGTGCGCAGCCGCGCGTGCGGGTAGCGCGCCCAGAGGCCGTCCATGACGGGCGTGTCGGCGAGCGACACCGCGTTGCCCGGCCCGGGCGGCGCGAGCGCCCACCCGTCGAGCACGACGAGGCAGACCGCCGGTGCCGCCTCGCCGCTCACGAGCGCGCCGCGTCCACGATCGCCGCGAACGACGCCGGCTCCAGCGACGCGCCGCCGACCAGCGCCCCGTCCACGTCGGGCAGGGCGAGCAGCTCCGCCGCGTTCTCGGGCTTCACCGAGCCGCCGTAGAGCACGCGGACCTGCTCGGCGGCCTCCTTGTCGAACCCGGCGACGAGCGCGCGCACGAAGGCGATCGCCTCCTGTGCCTGCTCCGGCGTGGCGACCCGGCCGGTGCCGATCGCCCAGATCGGCTCGTAGGCGATCGTCACCTCGGCGAGGCGCTCGAGCGGCACCTTCTCCAGGCCCTCCTGGACCTGGTGGCGGAGCTTGCGCTCGGTGTCGCCCGCGTCGCGCTCCTCCTCGGTCTCGCCGACGCACAGCATCGGCGTGAGGCCGGCCTCCAGCGCGGCGGGGACCTTCAGCGCCAGCGCCTTGTCGGTCTCCCCGAACAGCTCACGCCGCTCGGAGTGCCCCAGCAGCGTGCCGTGCACGTCCAGCTCGGTCAGCATCGCCGCCGACACCTCGCCGGTGAAGGCGCCCTGCGGCGCCTCGTGCATGTTCTGGGCGAAGACCTCCACGCGCGAGCCGCGGGTCGAGTCCACCACCGCCTGCAGCGACGTGTACGGCACGCACAGCGCGACGTCCACGTTGTCGACGTCGCCGAGCCGCGGCAGCAGCGCCGAGACGAACTCCTCCGCCTCGGCGATCGTCTTGTGCATCTTCCAGTTGCCGGCGATGAACGGCGTCCGGCCGCCTGCTCCAGCTGCGCTCACGCGAGGGCCTCCACGCCCGGGAGGGCCTTGCCCTCGATCAGCTCCAACGAGGCCCCGCCGCCCGTCGACACGTGGTCGACCCGGTCGGAGAGCCCGAACTGCACGATGGCCGCGACGGAGTCGCCGCCGCCGACGACCGTCGTCGCGTCGGTGTCGGCGACCGCCTCGGCGACCGCCTTCGTGCCCTCCGCGAAGGGCGCCAGCTCGAACGCGCCCATCGGGCCGTTCCAGCAGACGGTGCCGGCGTCGCGGATGGCCTCGCCGTAGTTGTCGGCGGTGCGCGGGCCGACGTCGAGGCCCATCCAGTCGTCGGGGACGTCGACCCCGTCGAGCTGCCGCGTCTCGGTGTCGGCGGAGAACGCGCGGCCGAGGACGAGGTCCACCGGCAGCCGCAGCTTGTCGGAGCCGAGCAGCCCGCGCGCGGCCTCGACGTCCTCGTCGGCGCACAGCGAGGCGCCGACCTCGTGGCCCTGCGCCCGGAGGAACGGGAAGGCCATCGCGCCGCCGATGAGGACCTGGTCGGCGACCTCGAGGAAGCGCTGCAGCACGCCGATCTTGTCGGTCACCTTCGCGCCGCCGACGACGGCCACGAACGGCCGCTGCGGGTCGCGCAGGATGCCCTCGATCGTCTCGACCTCGCGCTGGAGGAGGCGGCCGGCCGCGTGCGGGAGCAGCCGGGCGACGCCCTCCGTGGAGGCGTGCGCGCGATGCGCGGCGCCGAACGCGTCGTTGACGTAGACGTCGGCGCGCGCGGCGAGCCGCTCGGCGAGCTGCGGGTCGTTCTTCGTCTCGCCCGGGTGGAAGCGGACGTTCTCGAGCAGGACGACCTCGCCCTGCGCCTCGTCGCCGAAGGCGACCGGCACGCCGAGCAGCTCGGAGAGCCGCTCGGCGACGGGGGCCAGCGAGTACCTCGGGTCCGGCTCGCCCTTCGGGCGGCCGAGGTGCGAGACGAGCACGAGCTGCGCCGCGCCCTTCTCGCGCAGCTCGTGCAGGGTCGGCAGCGCGCCCCGGATCCGCGTGTCGTCGGTGATGGCGCCGTCGGCGAGCGGAACGTTGAAGTCGACCCGGACGAGAACCCGCTTGCCGGCGACGTCGAGCTCGTCGAGGGTCCTCACAGGACCTTCTGCACGAGATCGACGATCCGGTTCGAGTAGCCCCACTCGTTGTCGTACCAGGAGACGACCTTGACCATCGTGCCGTCGATGACGCTCGTCAGCAGGCCGTCGACGATCGACGAGTGCGGGTTGCTGATGATGTCGGTCGAGACGATCGGGTCCTCGGTGTACTGCAGGATGCCGGCGAGGTCGCCGCGGGAGGCGGCGTCGCGCAGCGCCCCGTTGACCTCCTCGACCGACGTCTCGCGGGTCGCCTCGAACGTGAGGTCGACGACCGAGCCGGTCGGGACGGGGGCGCGCACCGCGAAGCCGTGCAGCTTGCCGTTGAGCTCCGGCAGCACGAGGCCGACCGCCTTGGCGGCGCCGGTCGACGTCGGCACGAGGTTCAGCGCGGCGGCGCGGGCGCGGCGCAGGTCCTTGTGCGGGCCGTCCTGCAGGTTCTGGTCCTGCGTGTAGGCGTGGATCGTCGTCATCAGGCCGTGCTTGATGCCGATCGCGTCGTTGACGACCTTGGCGAACGGCGCCAGGCAGTTCGTCGTGCAGGACGCGTTGGAGATGACGTCGTGCCGGTCCTTGTCGTACTGGTCGAAGTTGACGCCCAGCACGACGGTGATGTCCTCGCCCTTGGCGGGCGCCGAGATGACGACCTTCTTGGCGCCGCCGGCGAGGTGCTTGGCGGCGTCGTCGCGGTTGGTGAAGAAGCCGGTCGACTCGATGACGACGTCGACGCCGAGGTCGCCCCACGGCAGGTTGGCCGGGTCGCGCTCGGCGAGCACCTTCAGCTCGTTGCCGTCGACGAGGATCCCCCCGTCGGTGGCCTCGACGGTCCCCGGGTACGGGCCGAGGATCGAGTCGTACTTGAGCAGGTGGGCGAGCGTCTCGGGATCGGTGAGGTCGTTGACGGCGACCCACTCGATGTCGGCGTTCGCGGCCTGCGCGGCACGGAAGACGTTGCGTCCGATACGGCCGAAGCCGTTGATCCCCACGCGTACGGGCATGTGTTCTGAACTCCTTGGCGGCGAGGTTGAGTCCGCCGGACGGTACCTCAGTCGGCCACGACCTCGACGCGAAGTCCGTCGGGGTCGCGGAGGTAGGCGGCGTAGGTTCGCTCGCCGTAGCGCGGCCGCGGGCCCGGCGGGCCGTCGCTGCGGCCGCCGTGCGCGATGCCGGCGGCGAACGCGGCGTCGACCGCGGCGCGGCCGCTGGCGCGCAGCGCCACGTGCCCGTAGCCCGGCGCGGGCGGGCGGTCGCGCGTGACGATCCAGAACGTCGGCTCCATCACGCCCCAGGCGACGGCGGACGCCGACTCGTGCATGCGGCGGATGCCCAGGGCGAAGAAGACGGCGTCGTAGAAGCGGGCGCTGCGCTCGAGGTCGGAGACCTCGAAGCCGAGATGGTGGATCACCGGCGGCTACGGGCCCTTGGGTGCCTTGTCGACGTCGCGGTGCGTGACGTCGACCCACACGTCGTCGCGCTCGCGGTAGCGCTCCGCGAGGTGCTCGGCGATCGCGACCGAGCGGTGCCGCCCGCCGGTGCACCCGATCGCGACCATGAGGTGCGCCTTGCCCTCGGCGACGTACTGCGGGATGACGAAGTCCAGCAGCGGCTCGAGCAGCTCGTAGAACGCGTCGAGCTTGCCCTCGCGGCCGACGTACTCGACGACGCGCGGGTCGTGGCCGGTGAGCGGCCGCAGCTCGGGCACGTAGTGCGGGTTCGGCAGGAACCGCACGTCGAACACGAGGTCGGCGTCGCGCGGGGGCCCGTGCTTGAAGCCGAAGCTCCCGAACGTCATCGCCATCCGGCCCGTCTCGCGGCGCGGCAGGAACTCGTCGACGATCCGGCGCCGCAGCATCGAGGCGGTCAGGCCCGTGGTGTCGATCGTGACGTCCGCGCGCTCGCGCAGCGCCCCGAGCTGCGCGCGCTCCTCGGCGATCCCCGCGGCAACGCTGCCCTCCGGCGCCAGCGGATGGCGCCGGCGCGTCTCCTTGTAGCGGGTGAGCAGCGTCTCGTCGTCGGCGTCGAGGAACAGCACGCGGTGCGCCAGGCCAAGCGTCGCGAGGTCGTCGAGGACGGCGACGAGCGAGTCGAAGTAGGCACCGCCGCGCACGTCGGAGACGACGGCCGCGTGCTCCACCTTCGAGCCCTCGTGGACGAAGAGCTCGACGAGCCCGCGGATCATCTCCGGCGGCAGGTTGTCGACGCAGAAGTAGCCGGCATCCTCGAACACCTGCATCGCGGTCGACTTCCCCGCCCCCGAGAAGCCGGTGATGACCACGAGGTCCTCGAGCGAGGAGTCGGCGAAGGGCCGGGCCGCCCGATCGCTTCCGTGCTCGGTGGTGGCCATGGGGTCATTGTGCCGCTCCCGGTGGACGATCTCGCGGCCGACCGGTGAACGCGGCACGCTCACACTCCCGTCTTGTGCAGCGATGCCCACAGGTCGCGGGCGACCTTGCCCGGGAGCCCCGGGACGGCCTCGAGCTCCTCGCGCGAGGCGGCCAGGAACGCCTCCGGGGAGCCGAAGTGGTTGAGGATCGCGCGCTTGCGCGTCGGGCCGATGCCGGGCAGGTCGTCGAGCACCGAGGACGTCATGGCCTTGTCGCGGCGCCCACGGTGATGCGTGATCGCGAAGCGGTGCGCCTCGTCGCGGACACGCTGCAGCAGCTGCAGCTCCGGCGTGTCGTGCGCGAGGACGAGCGGCTCGCGGATCCCCGGCCGGAACACCTCCTCGATCCGCTTCGCCAGCGAGATGACGGCCACCCCGCGGTCGCGGAAGCCCTGCAGCACGGAGAGGCCGGCCGACAGCTGGCCGGGGCCGCCGTCGATGACGATGAGGTTCGGCAGCGCGGCGAAGGACGGGTCGTGCTCGGGGTCGTGCGGGGAGAGGTCGGCCTGGCGCTCCCACTGGGCGAGCCGTCGGCCCAGGACCTCCGCCATCGCGGCGAAGTCGTCGGGCACGCCCTCCTCGTTGCCGCGGATCCGGAACCGGCGGTAGTCGCTCTTCTTCGGCGCGCCGCCCTCGAAGACGACCATCGAGGCGACCGTGTGGGTGCCCATGAGGTTCGAGATGTCGTAGCACTCGATGCGCAGCGGCAGGGCGTCGAGGCCCAGGGCGTCCTGGAGCCCGTCGAGCGCCTCGACGCGCTGCTGGCGGCGGCGCTCCGTCTTCAGCTTCTCCTGGTCGAGCGCGAGCTTGGCGTTGCGCTCGGCGAGGTCGAGGATCCGGCGCTTGTCGCCGCGCTCGGGGACGCGCAGCTCGACCCGGCCGCCGCGCCGCTCGGCGAGCGCCTCGGCGAGGCTGGGGTCGGTCGGCGTCTGGACGAGGATCTGCGCCGGGATCGACATCGCCTCGCCGTAGTACTGCAGGACGAACTCCTCGACGACCTCGTCGAGCTCCCGCTCCGCCTCGTTGGAGAGGTAGAACGACTGACGGTCGGACAGCACGCCGTCGCGCACCTGGAAGACCTGCGCGTTGGCCTCCGTGCCGGCGACCGCGACCGCGACCGCGTCGAGGGTGCCGACCGCCTCGTTGGCGACCCGCTGGCGCTCGAGCAGCGAGCGGACGGCGTTGAGGCGGTTGCGCTCCAGCGCGGCCTGCTCGTACTCCTGGGCGGCGGCCGCCTCGCTCATCCGCCGCTCGATGTCGCGCTCGATCTCCCGGTAGCGGCCGGAGAGGAACGCGATGACGCCGTCGATCGCCTCCATGTAGCCCTCGCGGCTGACGTAGCCGACGCAGGGCGCTCCGCAGCGCTTGATGTAGTAGTCGAGGCACGGGGAGCCCGAGCGGCGGCCCGGCTCCGTCCCCTGGCAGGAGCGGAACTGGAAGATCTTGCCGAGCACGTCGAGCGTGCCGCGGGTGCGCTTGGCGTTCGAGTACGGACCGAAGTAGAGGCGGTTGCGCCGGTGCCGCTCGCGCGTGAAGTAGACGCGGGGATACTCCTCGTCCATCGAGATGGCGATGAACGGATACGACTTGTCGTCGCGCAGCCGGATGTTGAAGCGCGGCTGGTACTGCTTGATGAAGTTCTGCTCGACGAGCAGCGCCTCGGCCTCGCTGGCGACGAGGAGGTACTCGACGTGGTCGATCTCGCTCGTCATCTGCACGGCGCCGCGCGTGACCGGGTTGGAGAAGTGACCGGCGACCCGCTTCTTGATCGACTTCGCCTTGCCGACGTAGATGACCTTGCCCTTCGCGTCGTGGAAGAGGTAGACGCCCGGCCCGTCGGGCAGGTGGCGGCGCTGCTCGTGGACGCGGGCGCGGGTTTCGGCCATCCGGGTCGAGGATAGGGCCGGTCCGGTGACCGACCGCATCGAGCAGACCGCCCGCGAGCGCTTCGGCTTCGAGGCGCTGCGGCCGGGTCAGCGGGAGGCGATCTCCGCGGTGCTGGCGGGCCGCGACACCGTGGCGATCATGTCGACGGGCTCCGGCAAGACCGCGATCTACCAGATCGCGGGGCAGCTCATCGAGGGCGCGACGGTGGTCGTCTCCCCGCTCATCGCGCTGCAGCGCGACCAGGTCGAGGGCGAGCACGACGCGGCGCTGCTGAACTCGACGCTGTCGGAGAGCGCGCGCGAGGAGGTCTTCGAGGACGCCGAGGAGGGCGAGCTCGAGTACGTGCTGCTGGCGCCGGAGCAGCTCGCCAACGAGGAGGTGCTCGACCGGCTGCGCGAGGCCGACGTATCGCTGTTCGTCGTCGACGAGGCGCACTGCGTGTCGGAGTGGGGCCACGACTTCCGGCCGGACTACCTCGCGCTCGGCGACGTCATCGAGCGGCTCGGGCGCCCGACGGTGCTCGCGCTGACGGCGACGGCGTCGCCCCCGGTCCGCGACGACATCGTGCGGATCCTGGGCTTGCGCGAGCCCGAGATCGTCGTGCGCGGCTTCGACCGGCCGAACATCTGGCTCGGGGTCGAGGCCTTCCGCGAGGAGGAGCAGAAGCGGCGCGCCCTGCTCGAGGCGGTGGAGGCCTCGGACGGCGCGGGGATCGTCTACGTCGCCACGAAGCGGGCGTCGGAGGAGGTGGCCGAGGAGCTGGCCGAGCGCGGCGTGCGCGCGGCGGCGTACCACGGCGGGATGAGCGCGAAGCGGCGCGACGAGGTCCAGGCGGCGTTCATGGACGACGGCGACCTCGACGTGGTCGTGGCGACGATCGCGTTCGGCATGGGCGTCGACAAGCCGGACGTCCGCTGGGTGTTCCACCACGACGTGAGCGCGTCGGTCGACGCGTACTACCAGGAGCTGGGGCGCGCGGGACGCGACGGCGAGCCGGCGCGGGCGGTGCTCTTCTACCGGCCCGAGGACCTCGGCCTGCGGCGGTTCTTCGCGGCGGGCACGGTCGACCGGTCGGCGATGGAGCGCGTCGCGAAGCTGCTGGCGGTGGCGAACCGGCCGGTCGACCCGGCCGACATGCACGCCGACCTGCCGATCTCGAAGACGAAGCTCGCGACCGCGGTCCACCGGCTCGAGGAGGCCGGCTTCGTCGAGGTGCTCGACGACGGGCGGGTGCGGGCCGTCGGCGGCGAGGACGGGCTCGAGGAGGCGGTCGAGGCCGCGGCGCGCGCGGAGGAGGACCGCCATGCGTTCGACCGGTCGCGCGTCGAGATGATGCGCGCGTACGCCGAGGAGCGGCGCGGCTGCCGCCGGGCGTTCATCCTCGGCTACTTCGGCGAGGCGTTCGAGCCGCCGTGCGGGAACTGCGACCTGTGCGACGCCGGCCTCGGCGTCGCGGACGAGGAGCCGAGCGAGGAGGCGGCCGGGTTCGCCGTCGGCGAGCGGGTCGAGCACGGCGAGTGGGGCGAGGGCACGATCGGCCGGATCGAGGGCGATCAGCTCACGGTCGTCTTCGACAGCGTCGGCTACAAGACGCTCGACGCGGGGCTCGTCGCGGAGCGCGGGCTGCTCGAGCGCGTGCCCGCGGGCTGAGGGCGGCGCACAGCTCGACCGACGCCGCGCGCGACGGAGCGGACGAGGACGCCGCGCCGCCTAGAACGGCCGCGCCGGGATGATGCGCGGCCCGTGCTCCTGCGGCACGCGCGCCGCCTCGGCCCGCGGGTGCGGATGCGAGCCGCGGTGCGCGCCGGGACCGGCCGATGCGCTGCGCGACGGCGGGCGCAGCTCCGGCGGGGCGGGCCGCGCTCCGGCGACGGCCTCGCGGATCGGGGAGCGGTCGGTGGCAACGCGCGCCGCCTTGGCGCCCTGCTGGGCGGCCACCCTGGCCGCGGCCGCGTCGAGCAGGCCCGAGAGGTCGGCGCCGTCGCGCGGGGCGGCGGCGGTGCCGAGGGCGACGGTCGCGGCCACGTCGCCGGCGCCGCCGAGGGTCGCGCCGAGCTCGGCTTCGATCGCGCTCGCCGAGTCTGCGGCCGCCGCGTCGCCGGCCGGGACCCAGAGGCCGAAGCGCTCGCCGCCCAGGCGTCCGACGCGCCCGTGCAGGGCCATCACCCGCGCGACCTCGCCGAGGACGGTGTCGGCCACGCGGACGCCGTGGCGAGCCTCGACCTGGTCGAGGCCATCGACGGCGCAGACGACGATCGCGCCCGCGCCCCGCTCCGCAAGCGCGGCACGGGTCGTCTGCAGCCAGTGGCGGCGGTTCGCGACGCCCGTCAGGTCGTCGGTCTGCGAGAGCCCGTCGACGTCCGCGACCTGGCGGCCGAGCGCGCCGGCCTCCGGGAGCGCGGCGCCGGCGGGCAGCGCATGGCGGGCCAGCTCGTCGAGGATCGTCGGATCGGCCTCGCAGCGCTCGAGGGCGACGTCGAGCAGCGCGTGGTCCGGTCCGCCGCCGACGAGCAGGCGCTGCAGCTCGTTGGCGAGCTGCACGACGGCGATCGTCGGCTCCGGCGACGCGAGCCCGCTCGGGCCTCCGTGATGCAGCGCGATCGCCTCGGGGACGCCCTCCGGCAGGTTCCAGCGCTCGGCGAGCAGCGCGCCCGCCGCGGCATGGTCGACGCCGAGGCGCTCGCGCTCGGCGAGCGCGCGGTCCGGGCCGTGCGGGTGCTCGCGGGCGATCTCGTCGCACGCCTCCTCGCCGAAGGCGAGCGGCAGGACGAGCTTGCCGACGTCGTGCAGCAGCGCCGCGAGGTGCGGGACGTCGCCGGTCACGCCGAGGCGGTCGGCGGCGGCGCTCGCCGCGGCGGCGACGCTGATGGCGTGGACGTGCAGCTCGCCGCGCGACGCGCCCGTGCCGGGCGCCTCCTCGAGGAAGCGGAAGGTCGCGGTCTCGAGCGCGAGCTGGCGCAGCGCGCGGCGGCCCACGAGCATCACGGCCTGCCGGATCGTCTTGGCGCGGATCGGGTGGGCGCGCGCCGCCGAGTTGGCGAAGCGCAGCAGGTTGGCTGAGAACGTCGCGTCGCTCTCGAGGACCGCGACGAGGTCGGCGGCGTTCGAGTCCGGGTCGTCGACCGCGGACAGGATCCGCGTCACCGTCGCGTCGAGGACGGGGAGCTGGGCGAGTTCGTCGATGGCGGCGGCCAGACGGTCCTCGACCTTGGGGTCGACGGCGTCGCGCCACCGCGCGCCATCCGTTGCGCGCTGGGTTGCCTCCATGGCTAGGTCGCGACTCGGCGCGTCGTCGCGCGCGGTTGAGCCTGTCCTGCCGGCCTGGACGGATGACGGATCGGTCGGCGCGCGCGCGGCGCGGCGGGGGGCGGGGCCTGGGGCCTGGGGCCTGGGGCCGGGCTCAGTCCCGGCGGCGCAGCCGAGGCAGGAAGCCGTCGCGGCTCAGCGCGTAGAGCGGGAGTCCGACGATCGCGAGCGCGGCGGCGACGATCGCGGAGGTGTCGAGCGCTGCGGTGGCGGCCATGGCGAGATGCTACCCCCACGCGTCAAACGGGGAAACCGGCTCGATTTCGTCCGGGTAGCGCGCGACGAGCGCCGCGAGGGCGGCCGACTCGGGCTCGCGGCGACCGCCGGCGACGGCCTCCGCGAACATCGCGAACAGCTCCTCGGTGAACCACTCCCAGCGCAGCGCGGGCCGCAGCTCCACGCGCAGGCGCACCGGCTCGCCCGTGGGGTTCCAGCCGGTGTGCGGCACGCCCGGCGGCGCGACGATCGACTCGCCGGCCGTGACGGTGTGCTCCTCGTCGCCGATGCGGAACCGCGCCGTCCCGGCGAGCACCGTCCAGCGCTCCTCCATCCCCGGGTGCACGTGCATCGGCGCGCGGTGCCCGGGCCGCGTCCAGACGTCGTCGAGCTCGAGCAGCTCGCCGCCGGTGTCCCGGCTGGTGCGCCGGAAGACGATCCGCTCGCCCGTCGCCGGGTTCACGATCTCCTGGCCTGCGATCGCCATGGCCTGACATCGTCGCGCGCGGCGAAGCGCCGCGCCACCTTTTCGAACGGGATTCATCGCACCAGGCGCACCTCCAACCCGCCGACCCCCGCCGGATCGCCGGCGCCGCCCATGAGGCCGAGGATCGCCGCCACGTAGGCCGTCGTCTCCGGGATCGGCGGCACGCAGCCGCAGGCCGCCACCCGGGCCGGCCCGGCGGTGTAGGCGGCCAGCGCGAGCGGCACCGACCCGAACTGGCGCAGCAGGTCGTGCATGAGATGGGCCTGCGCGTCGATCGCCGCGAACGGGTCGAAGGGGTCGGCCAGCCCGTACTGGGCCGCCGTGGCCGGCATGAACTGCGCGATGCCCTGGGCGCCGGCCGGCGAGACCACCATGGGATCGAAGCCCGACTCCTGCTCGAGCTGCGCGGCCAGCAGCGTCGCCGAGACGTTCCAGCGCTGCGCCGCGCGCGCGAGCGCGCCGACGTAGGCGTCCGGCACGAACGCCGGGATGGCGCTGCCGGCGCGGCCGTCCGCGTCCCGCCGCCGAGCCATCGCCGGAGCGCTGCTCGGGTTGTGGACGTAGCCGTAGTGCCACGGTTCCCACGCGTAGCGCTGCACGAAGCCGAAGCGCGACGCGTTCGCCGCCAGCCAGGCGTAGGCGGACGCGGGCCCGAGGTCGAGCTCGGTCGCGAGGCGGTGCAGCGACTGCCCCGGCGGCGCCACCCACTTCGGGTCGGGATGGGCGTTCCAGAGCACCGCCTGCTCCGCGTTGGAGCGGAACGCCGAGGTGACGACGAGCGGCACGCCGTCGGCCGCGGCGGCGGCCGCCATGCGATCGAACGCCTGCGCGACGTCCGGGCGCATCGGCTTGCCCTGGCGGTAGGCGAGCGGCCCGTCGTACTCGTCGCCCCACGGTCCCCCGGCGAGCGCGAGCGACGCATCGACGGTCAGCATGGCGTCCGCGCTCGCGGCGACCTCGATCCGCCGGCGCGCGCCCGCCACGGCGACCTCCAGCGGCGCCCCGACGGCGACGCGGACCTCGACCGGCGCGAGCGGG
The DNA here is from genome assembly GCA_035761245.1 of Capillimicrobium sp. Lineage (GTDB taxonomy): Bacteria > Actinomycetota > Thermoleophilia > Solirubrobacterales > Solirubrobacteraceae > Capillimicrobium. Next base: position 18,629 of record DASTRJ010000118.1, read on the forward strand.
TCGGCGTGCGGGAACGAGACGCTTGCCGCCTCCGCGCCGTTCGCGCGCGCGACCGCCACCCCGGCCTCGCGCGCCGCGGCCAGGTACGCCTCGCGCGACAGGTGGCGCGGATTGGCGATCCCGTCGATCGTCGTCGGCTCGAACAGGCGCGGATAGAGCTGATGCATGCGCCGCGCGGCGGCGAGCGCCCCGAGGTCCGCCGCGCGCTGCTGGCGCCCGTGGGCGCCGGCGCCTGCCGCCAGCACCCCGAGCACGGCGGCGCCCAGCACGACCGCGCAGAGCGCCGCCACCAGCAGCAGCCCGGCCTGGCCGCGCTCGTCGCTCATGACGGCACCTCCAGCCCCGCGCGCAGCCCGCGCAGCGTGCCCGGCAGCGCGAGCCCCGCCCACGCCGCGGCCTTCACGCCCGGTCCGGGCGGCTCGTGCACGACCCGCGCGGCCGCGCCGCGAGCCGCCAGCCGCGCCGCCGCCAGCGCGGCGACGCCGCGATCGCCGCCATGCAGCAGCACGGCGTCGCGCGCCAGCAGCGCGCCCAGCCAGTCGTCATCCCACGGCGCCGACAGCAGGAGCACGCGCCCCTCCGCCCCGCCGACCTCCTCCGCCGCGTGCAGCGCGCCGAGCGCCTCGGC
>DASTRJ010000119.1:0-18934 GCA_035761245.1 Capillimicrobium sp.
GGAGGAGCGCTCGGAAGTCGCCCACCGGGCCGAGGTGCGTCAGCTTGTCGGGGTTGACGATGCCGCTGATGCTCGTGACCTGATCCCCGGCGACGTCGAGCGCGCACACGCCGATCAGCTGCTCCTGCGCGTCGAGGAAGAGCGCGCCCGGCGCGCCGTTGATCTCGACGGGGCGCAGCGTCACGCCCGGCAGGCGGGCGAACCTGCCGATCCAGGAGAGGACCATGCGCGCGACCCGGCTGCGCCCGCGCACCGACCGCGCGATCGCCGGAACCTTGCCGCCGCCGTCCCCCGTCAGCTCCACGTCGTGGGCCAGCAGCGCCTCGAGGCCGGCCAGGTCGCCGTGCTCCGCGGCGGCGAAGAACCGTCGGGCCAGCTCGTCGCGCTGCTCGCGCGTCGTCCGGAAGCGCGGCCGGCGCTCCTCGACGTGGCGTCTGGCGCGGGCGGCGAGCTGGCGCACGTTGTCCTCGCTCTTGCCGACGATCTCCGCGATCTCGGGATAGCCGTAGTCGAACACGTCGCGCAGGAGCAGCACGGCGCGCTGCACGGGGGAGAGGCTCTCCAGCAGGACCAGCATCGCAAGCGACAGCGAGTCGGCCGTCTCGGCGTGCCGCGCCGGGTCGTCCCGGCCTTCGGTGATGATCGGCTCGGGCAGCCATTCGCCGACGTAGCGCTCGCGACGGGCGCGCGCCGAGCGCAGCTCGTTGATCGCCAGCCGCGTGGTCACGGTGGCGACGTACGCGCGCGGCGAGGCGATCTGCTCGCCGCGCTCGACGGCCTGGTGGACGCGCAGCAGCGCCTCCTGCACGACGTCCTCGGCCTCGGAGACGCTGCCGAGCATCCGGTAGGCGATGGCGAACGCGACCGGCCGCAGCTCGTCGAGCAGTCGCTCGGGACCGGTCATGCCGCCGCGAACCCCTGCCGCCAGCTCGGGTGCGCCGGGCGCCAGTCCAGCTCGCGCCTGGCCTTCGCGTTCGACGCCCCGCGGATGTCGGTCATCATCGCGACGCCGGCCTCGCCGGCGAACAGCCGCCCGACGAGCCGGGGGACGCGCATCGGCTGCTTGGCGCCCAGCGTCTGCGCGAGCGCCGGCAGCCACTCGGCGACGGCGGCGGGATCGTCGTCGACGACGTTGTAGGCGCCGCGGTGACCGCGCTCGATCGCCGCGACCGTGGCCTCCGCCGCGTCGGCGACGTGGATGAACGACCAGACGCCGGCACCGTCCGCGACGAGCGGGAACTTGCGCTTGCGGACGAGCTCGAACTGCTCCTCGCCCGGCGCCAGCGACGTGCCTGGCCCGTAGAACACCCCGTAGCGCAGGACGATGCCCTCCGTCCACGTGGCGCCGAGCACCGCCTCCTCGAGATGGCGGATCGCCGCGAGCGTCTCGCGCATCTCGCGCGGGGGCGCCGTCTCGAGCGGGTCGTCCTCGGTCTTGATCGGCCCGCCGGTGCGCCGGTACGCGCCGTAGGCGCAGACGCTCTGCGCGACGAACCGCCGGACGCCGACCGCCTGCCCGGCCGAGAGCAGGTGGTCGGTCCCCTCGGTCCGCAGGCGGTTCGTCAGCGCGAAGTCGCGGTCGAAGCGACGCATGTCGATCGGGCCGATCGCCGTCAGCTCATGGACGATGACGTCCGGTCTGGCCTGGGCCACGGCCTCGGCGACCTGATCGGGATCGAGCGCGTCCGCGACCACCGGCACCGCGCCGAGGTCGAAGAGCAGCGCCTGCTTGGACTCGCTGCGCGTCATGCCATGCACCTCATGGCCCGCTGCGACGAGCCGCGGCACCAGCTGCCGGCCGATCGCACCCGTCGCTCCTGCCACGAAGATCCTCATCGTCAACTCCCTTGGTCGGGGATCGCCTGCACCCCACAAGACAAGGCAGCACGGCCGGGTGTGACATCCGCCGGACGGGCGTCGCCGCGCTACGCGGCGGCCGCGCGCACGCGCACCCGCGGGCGTGCGTTGTTGACGTAGCCCTTCGGGTTCCAGAGCGCCGCCTCGTCCTCGGGCTGGGTGGCGGCCGAGGAGTCCCAGGCGCGGACGACGATCTCGTGCTCTCCGGGCGCCAGCGTGACCGTGATCCGCCAGTGCCGCCAGGCCCACCGGCCGAGGTCCTCGACCAGCTCGGCCTGTGACCAGCTCGCGCCGCCGTCGTGCGAGACGTCGACGCGCGCCACGTGCCGCTCGCCGCCCGCGAACGCGTAGCCCCGGACCTCGAGCCGGCCGGCCGGGACCGTCTCGCCGTCCGCCGGCGACAGCACGTCGGCGTTGAGCGCGACCAGGCCGAGCGGCATCCCGCGGCCGGGGCCGGGCGTCGCGTCCTCCGGCAGCAGCCGGTAGGCGACGTCCTGGAAGTAGCCGTGCCACGGCGCCGCGCGGACCTCGATCCGCTCGAGCCACTTGACGCTGCGCGCGCCGATGTAGCCCGGCACGACCACGCGCAGCGGCGCGCCGTGGACGGCCGGCAGCGGCTCGCCGTTCATCGCCCAGGTCAGCAGCACCTCCGGGCGGCACGCCTTGTCGAGCGGGATCGAGCCGCCGAAGCGCTCGGGCGGGTCGACGTGCGAGCTGAGGTCGGCTCCCTCGAAGCCGACGTGCGCCGCCTCGGGCAGCGGACCCGCGAGAGCCAGCACGTCGGCGAGCGCGACCCCCGTCCAGGTCGCGGTGCCGGTCGCGCCCGGGCCCCACGGCGCCTCGCCGGGGATGTCGCGGATCGCCATGAACCCGGCCCGCCGGTGGCCGGCGCATTGCAGCGTGGCCGTCTCGGTCCGCTCCCGGAACGCCTCGCGCAGGGTCGTCATCGAGAGATCGAGCTCGCGCTCGACGAGCCCGTGCACGCGCAGCCGCCACGTGGCCGGATCGACCTCCGGGACCGGGCCGTGCCCGCGCACGTAGAACGCGTCCGTGGCCGTCACCGGGTTGTCCAGCGCGGCGAGGCCGGTCTCCGCGTTGTACGGCTCGTCCTCGTGGACGACCATGTCGGCGCGCTTGCCGTAGCGGCCCATGGGATGAGCCTACGCCTCGGCCGGTCGCGCTCCCGCCCATGGCACCGCCGCTTCGAGCTGTGCGGCGAGGCGCAGGAGCGTGGCCTCGGCGCCGTACCGGCCGGTGACGTGCACCGCGACGGGGAGGCCGCTGAGGTCCTGCCCCAATGGCACCGACATGGCCGGCTGGCCGGTGACGTTCGCGAGCCACGTGAACGCGGCGATCTCCCCGTCCTTCGCCATGACGGCGAGCGGATCGCCGTCGGAGGCATCGAACGCGCCCAGCACGGGCGGCTGACCGGGAAGCGTCGGCGTCATCCAGACGTCGTGGTCGGCGTAGAACGCGGCGATCCGCCGCGACTCGCGCTGCAGCAGCTGCCGGCCCAGCAGGTGGTCGGCGCCCGTCCGCTGACGTCCGATGCGGGTCATGGCCCAGGTGTACGGCTCCAGCTCGTCCGGGGCGGGCCTTCGCCCCGTCCGATCCGCCCACAGGTCGACACGCGCGGCGGCACCCTCGGCCAGCAGCTTGAAGTACTCGTCCTCGACGCGGGCGAGGTCGCAGCTCGGCGCGACGTCGACGACCACGTCGTGGCCGAGATCCTCGAGCAGCGCGGCGGCCCGGAGCACCGCGTCGCGCTGGGCCGGCGCGGCGGCGAGGCCGGATGGGGCCGTGGTGCTCACGGCGATGCGAAGCCGGCCCGGCGGCCGCTGCAGCTCGGCGGCGAACGGCTCGGGCTGCCACGGCGCGCAGTACGGGTCGCCGGGGCTGGCACCCGCCGTCGCGTCGAGGAACGCCGCGCTGTCGCGCACCGAACGCGAGATCACGTGCTCGGCCCAGACACCGCCGTCGAGATCGCCGTGCTCGGGCCCGAGCGGGTTGCGGCCGCGCGTCGGCTTGAGGCCGAACACGCCGCAGCACGCGGCGGGAATGCGCAGCGACCCGCCGGCGTCGCTCCCATGGGCGACCGGGACGACGCCCGCCGCGACCGCCGCGGCGGATCCACCGCTCGAACCGCCGGGCGTCCGCGACCGATCCCAGGGGTTGCGCGTGGGGCCGTGGACGCGCGGCTCGGTCGTGGCGAGCAGCGCGAGCTCGGACGTCTTCGTGGACCCGATGATCACCGCCCCGGCCCGCTTCAGGCGGACCACGTAGTCGCTGTCGCGATCGGCGACGTGGTCGACCAGGAACGCGCTGCCTTCGGTGTGCCGGGTCCCCGCCACCGTCGCGAGGAAGTCCTTGACGAGCACCGGCACGCCGGCGAGCGGCGCGTCGGGCGCGACGTCGCGCGCCTCGGCCAGCGCCTCGTCGAAGCGCGCCGCGACGAGGAACCCGAGCGCCGCGTCCGCCGCCTCGACGGCCGTGATCGCGCGCTCCACGAGCTCCACGGCGCTCGCCTCGCCGCTGCGGACCAGACGCGCCAACGCGACCGCGTCGTGATCGGCTCCAGGGCAGGGGTCGTTCGCCATCGTCATCAGGTGGGGAGGTACTCGTCGCTCCACCGCGCGGCCGCGATCCCGCGCTCGAGCAGGTCCTCGATCTCGGCGTCGGAGCATCCCAGCTCGGCGAGGATCTCGCGGGTGTGCGCGCCGTAGGCGGGCGCCGGGGCGAGCGGCGCGAGCGGAGCCCGGGCGGACCGGACCGCGACCGGCGAGATGAGCTCGACCGCCCGGCCTGAGGGGTGCTCGGACTCGCGGTCGAAGCGCAGCGTCGCGCCATCGGGGGCGCCGAGCGACGCGCGGCGGACGTCGGCCATCGTGCGGATCGGCATGGCAGCGACGTCGATCGCGGCGCACGCCTCCCGCCAGTACGAGCGCGGACGGAGCGCGATCCGCGCCGTGAGGAACTCCGCGACCTCCTCGTCACCCTGGGCCTCGATCCCCGCGAGCTCCGGGATGCTGGCCAGCGCGGCGCGCCGCCGTGGCGGGCAGGCGAGGTACAGCCAGCCGTCGGAGGCCTCGTACGCGCGATGGAGGTCGCCGTAGCCGTTGGCCTGCGGGCCGCTGGGCTCGTCGAACGGGCCGCGTCCCGGATGGTCGTACATGAACGGCAGCTGGATGAGCTGCCCTGCCAGCGCGAGCGACGACCGGGCGACGGGTGCCGTCCCCGTCCGCTCCCGCTCCAGGAGCGCAAGGGCGGCCGCGTATGCGCCGGCGAACCCGCTCAACACGTCGATCGTGCCGACCTGGGCGTGTTCCTCGGGCGTCTCCAGGGAGCCGCCGAAGCGCGCCATGATCCCGGTGGCCGCCTGCACGGTGTCGTCATAGCCGGGATGCTCGGAGCGGGGCCCCGGCGCCGGACCGCCCCACGCGTCGAGCCGGCACAGGACGACGCCCTGGGGGAGGTCGCGCGGGTCGAGACCCACCGCGCCCAGCTGCGCGGCGAGTGCGTTGATCGTGACGACGTCGGCGCGACCGACCAGCTCACGCAGGAGGCGCCGGCCCTCCGGCTGCTTGGCGTCGAGGAGGGCGCTGCGCTTCCCGCGATTGGTCTGCAGGCCGAACACGACCGTCGTCAGCGGATCGAACGGGCTCCGAGGCGGGTCGACGCGCGTCACCTTCGCGCCGAACCGGGCGAGCGTCGAAGCGATCGTCGGCCCGGCGATGACGTTGGCGAGGTCGACGATGCGGACGTCCTCGAGCCAGGCGGCTCCGGCGCGGCTCTGCGCCGGCCGCACCGCCGGACGCACGGGCCCGGCGCCTGCGGCGCCGTCCTCGACCCAGCCGACGACGCTCGGCTGGGCGAGCCGGCCGTAGCGCGGATGCTCCCGCTCGACGATGAGCCGCGCCGCCCGCGCGTGCGGCGATGCGAGCCACTCCGCCGTCGTCCGATGCGCCGTCGCCGGCACCCCGTGCTCCCCGAAGAGGCGCTCCCAGGCGAGGCTGTCGCGCGCGAGCATGGCCGCCGCGATCCGCTCCGAGAGCCATGCCGCCCACCGCTCCGACAGGGGCGGCGACCACAGCGTGCAGTCCTGCCCGTCGGGCCACTCCCGCGACGAGCGGTACGGATCGGTCCGCGGCAGCCCGCTGGCGACGACCTCGTCCCAGATGCCCAGCAGCTCGAGCGCGCGCCGCGTGTGGCGCACATGACCGGTGCAGACGAGGTACAGCCAGCGCCCGTCGGCGCACCGGTAGCTCTTGTAGAGCGGGTCGAGCAGCCGGTGGACCTCCGCGTACGAGAGGTCGAACGGCAGGCCCTCGGCGCGGCGCCGCTCGATCTCCCGCTCGCGCAGCGTCTTGTAGCGCTCGGGCATGTCAGGGACGTGGATCGAGTTGTGCGCCAGCCCCTCGGCGAGCGCTGCGGCCAGCGGGACCTCGATGACGTCGCCGCGGCCCGTCCGCTCGCGGGCGCGGAGCGCCAGGGTGACCGCGAGCGCACCGAGGACGGCGCCGTAGGCCGACGCGAGCGGCAGCGGCGTGAACGACGGCTGGACGCCCATGAGCACGCGGTTGCTCCCCATGTCGGCGAAGAGGCCGGTCGCGGCGCCGATGATCGCCTCCCAGGCGGGGACGGCCGACAGCTCGGGGTCGGTCGAGGCGAAGCCGGGCAGGGACAGCGACACGAGTCGCGGGTGGGCGGTCGCGAGGTCGTGGGGATCGAGCCCCATGCGGCGCATGACGCCTGGCCGGAAGTTCTCGACGAGGACGTCGGCCTCGGCGATCAGCGCGGCGGCGGTGCGGCGGTCGGCCGCACGCGTCAGGTCGAGCGTCATGACCGTCTTGTCGCGGTCGAGGATCTCGGTCGCCGGGCCCGGCCATCGCGGACCGCCGGGCGGGTGCACCTTGACCACCTGCGCGCCCGCGTCGGCCAGCATCATGGCGGCCGCGGGGCCGGCGATGTACTGGCCGAAGTCGACGACGCGCATGCCGCGCAGGGGCTCAACCGGCACGGCCGGCCTCCTTCCCGGTCGCGGTGGCGACCTTGAGCGCCATCCAGATCACGCAGAGGTCGTCCATGCGGGTGAGCCGGCGGCCCATGATCTCCTCGATGCGCTTGAGCCGGTAGGCGAGCGTGTGCTTGTGGATCAGGAGCGCGTCGGCGGCGGCGCTGAGCTTGCGATCGCACTCCAGGTACACGCGCAGCGACTCCAGCAGGCGGGTGTCGTGCTCGCGGTCGTAGGCGGCGAGCGGGTCGAGCACCTCGTGGCTGAAGGTGGCCAGCAGCGCCGGGTCGCTCGGCAGCCACTCGAGCGGCGAGTCGGCGACCGAGTAGCGCGTCACGGTGCCGGCCGGCCGCCCGCCGGCGAACGCGCGGTCCAGCGCGCGGTCGGCCTCCAGGCGCGACAGCAGCCACGGCGCGCTCGGCAGGAACGCCATGCTGAGCCCCACGACCGCGTCGAGGTCGCACACCGCGGACGTCAGATGGTCGTCCGCGGCGGGCAGCACGAGGTACGCCTCGCGGTCGCTGCTGAGCAGCAGGTGCCGCAGGCCGAGGTCGCAGAGGCGATGGTCGATCTCGTCGATCGCGTCGGCGCTCCCGTGGACCTTGGCGATGACGAGCGGCCGCTCCTCCAGCCCGGTGCCGGCGAGCAGCCGCTCGGCCTCCGTGGGGTCGGTCGCGGCGAAGATCCGTCCGAGCACCTCGGCGCCGCGACGGCGCTCGAGCTCACGCTCGCGGTACAGGTCGGAGACGAGCAGGGCCGCCATCGTGGCGATGTGACGCACGGCGCCGAGCCCGGCGGGGTCGACGCCGTCCTGCTCGAGCGCGATGAGATACCCGGCGGTCCGGTTGCCGAGCGGGAGCGGCACCGCGTAGCCGCCGGGGAAGGAGTGGCTCTGCCACTGCGACGACGGGTCGAGGTGCTCGGCGAGCGGCGCGGGCAGCTCCTCGAGCCCGGGGAGCAGCGGCAACCCGGATGGCGCGGTCAGGTAGAGCCGGTAGCCGCTGATGCCGGCGAGCTTGCCGAGGAACTCGGACGCGTCGTCGGCGTGCAACCCGCTCTGGAGCGTGTCGAACAGGCGCAGGTGGGTGGCCATCCGCCGGTGCGCGTGGTCCTGGTTGCAGTCGGCGATCAGGCGCGCGATCGAGACGAACGGGGTCGACCGGGGCACGTGGAGGATCGGGAAGTCGAGCTCGTCGGCGAGCGCCCGGGCGGCGTCGTCGAGCTGTGGGCCGAGCACGCCGAGCGCAAGGCCGGCGAGCCGCTTGGCGTCGAGCGCGGCGACGAACGCGCGCTGCCCGTCGGGGTCGCCGGGCAGGCCGAGCCCGTTGGTGATCAGCAGCTCGCCACCGTCGAGCCAGACCTCCGGGCGGCTGAGCTCGGAGACGTGCGTCCAGGTGATCCGGCGGCCCAGCCCGCCGGCCCCGGCGAGCACCCGGAGGCCGAGGCCCTCCGTGGCCACCAGCTCCGTGACGGTGATCCCGCCTCGCGCCGCCGGGCTCATCGCCGCGCGGGCACCAGCTCTGCGGCTCCCTCGATCGACCGAGGCTCCCCGTGGACGACCCAGTCGGCGACCAGGACTGCCATCCCGGGGCCGAGGTTGAGCCCGGTCCCGCCCAGCCCTGCGGCGACGATCACGCGCGGGTCGTCGGGGTGGGGCCCGACGACCGGCCGCCCCTCGGCGCTGTGCGGGTAGAGCCCCGCCCACCCACCGCGGAACGCGAGCTCGTCGAGCCGGGGGAACGCCTCCGCCGCGCGCTCGACGATGGCGTCGATGCCGGCCTGCGTGGCGCCTTCGTAGTAGGCGTCGGGGTCCTCGACCTGCTCGGCGCCGAGGATGTCGCCGGAGTGCATGCCGACGACGAGCTGGCGCTCGCCCTCCTGGCGGAAGTAGAGGCCTTCGCCGTCGCTGGCGGGGACGTAGTCCATCACCATCGGGACCGTGTAGTCGACCTCGGGTGGCAGCTCGAAGGTGTAGGCCTCGTGGCGCTCGTTGACGACCGCGATCGGCGCCCCGAGCAGCTCGCCGGCGCGCGCGCCCCAGGCGCCGGCGCAGTTGACGACGACGTCGGCGGCGATCTCGCCGCGATCCGTGGCGAGCGACACCCGGCCGTCCGGCATCTCGCGGGCGCCCTGCAGCGCGGTCTTGACCCGCACGGTCACGCCGAGCCCCTGGGCGTGCTCGGCGAGGATCGTGCAGAGCTCGGCCCCGTCGACGTAGCCCTCGCTCGGGTCGTAGAGGCCGCTCTCCACGCCGTCGCCGTCGAAGTGCGGCACGAGCCGGCGCAGCTCGTCGCCGTCGATGACGCGGGCCTCCGTCGGCCCCAGCTCGCGCTGGATCTCCACCGAGCGGTGGAAGCGGCGCGTCGCCTCGGCGTCGCGCCCGACCCTCACGTAGCCGATCCGCCGCAGGTTGAGTCCCGCGTCCCGCTCGAGCCGGGTCAGGCGCTCGATGCTGCGCCGCCGCAGCTCGATGTCCATCCGCTCCAGGTACTGGGCGGTGTAGACGCCGACGGAGCGGCTCGTGGAGCCGCCCCCCGGGTAGCCCTTGTCGATGACGGTCACGTCGATGCCGTCGTGCGCGGCGAGCTCGACCGCGCAGCTGAGGCCCATGACCCCGGCGCCGACGATCGCGACGTGACGGCGGCGATCGGTCATCGCGCCTCCGCCAGCGTCGCGAGGTAGTTGCGCGCCGACGGCGCGTCCGAGGCGTCCACGTGGGCGCCGGCGGTGGCGAGCGCGGCGGCCGGGAAGTCGGTGACGCAGCGCAGCCCGGCGGGGGCGTCGCGGATCGGGCCGATCATGTTCACCACCGTCGACGGCGTGGCCGTGAACGGGCTCCAGGACGGCGCGGCCTCCAGCCGGATCGTCTGGTCGCTGGCGCGGATCTCGTAGGTGTCGCCGTGGGGGACGGGGTCGTCCGCGTCGTGGAAGCCGAAGAACATCGAGAGGTCGATGACCCGCTCGCCGTCCCGGCTGCCCCACGCGCTGTGCTCGATCACCGCGACCGTGCCGGGCGCCAGCTCGACGTGGTCGCCGGCACGGCGCTCGTCGGTGACGACGACGGGCCGCACGGGCTCCTCGCGGGTCTCGTCGAGCTCCCACCCGAGCGCGTCGGCGACGCAATGGATCGACTGCGTGAACCCGACGTGGCCGACGAGCACGCTCTGGTCGACGGTGGCGAACTCCTCGGGCGTCATGCCGAGCGCGAAGCGCGTCAGGCGCTCCGGTCGGTGCGGCCGCATGTCCAGGCTGCGCCGGATCGTGATGCCGTCGACGCGCTCGCAGCCGAACGACAGGACGATCGGCACGAGGTCCATGAGGAAGCCCGGGTTGGACCCGCAGCCGACGACGGAGACGCCGTGGCGCTGCGCCGCCTCGTCGATGCGCCGGCTCTCGGCCGGGAACTGCCGCCAGGGGTAGGCGAGCTCCTCGCTCGTGGTCACGACGTCGACGCCGAGCGCGACGAGCTCCTCGATCTGCGCGCCCACCGCGGCGATCCGCGACGACGTGGCGACGAGGGCGACGTCGGCGCCCTGGACCGCGTCGAGGGAGCCCTCGACGCGCAGGTCGAACCCGGTGGCACGCTCGGCGACCTCGTCGAGCGGGCGCCCGACCTTGTCGGGCGACACGTCGACGACGGCGACCAGCTCCGTGTCGCTGCGGCGCGACAGGCGCTCGACGAGCAGCAGCCCCTGCTTGCCGAGCCCGACCACGGCGACGCGGTGCGGCCCCTCCCGGCGGTGAGTCCTCATTGGTTCGACGTCTCCTTTCGCGGTGATGCGCTTCCGTGTGGACGATCTGAGTCTCGATGCGGCGCGGCCGCGTCGCACTTGTGTCGCGACCCAAAGTTGGGCGCTCGCCATGGCCGTTCGAGCGCGGCGCCGACGCGGAACACGGTCTCGTCGTCGAACGTGCGCCCCACCACCTGCACGCCGGTCGGGACGCCGTTGTCGGCGATGCCCGAGGGCACGGCGAGCACCGGGCAGCGGCTGAGCACGTTGAAGACCGGCGTGAGCGCGGCCTCGAGATGGGAGCCCAGCGTCGTGCCGTCCACCTCGATGCCGCGGCCGACGTAGTCCTCGCCCGCCGCCAACCCGCGCGTGGCGAGCGTGGGGCAGAGGAGCGCGTCGTAGCGCTCGAGCACGCCGGCCAGCGCGGCGTGGATCGCGGCCTGCAGCTCGAGCCCGTCGAGCGACGTCGCGGTGCCGGCCGTCTCGCGCACCCAGCGCACGAAGTCGCGGGCGTACGGCGTCACGTCGTCGGGGTGCGCCCGCACCTCGGCCTCGACGGCCGCGCCGAACCCGTCGCGGAGGTGGATGGCCACCGCGCGGAACACCGCCGCGCGCGACAGCCGGACGTCGACCTCGTCGACCGTGGCGCCCTGCTCGCGCAGGACGTCCGCGACCGCCAGGGTGTTGCGGCGCACGTCCGGGTCGAGCGGCCAGTCCCCGAGGTCGGCGGACAGGGCGACGCGCAGCCCGCGGACCGGCGCCGGGGTCGCCGGCAGCGTGACCTTCGGCCGCAGCGACGCGTGGTCGGACGGATCCGGGCCGGCGACGACGTTCTGGTAGAGCACGCAGTCGGCGACCGTGCGTGCCATCGGCCCGCAGTGGGCGAAGGAGTCGAGCCCCCAGGGCGCCAGCACGGGCACGCGGCCGTGCGGCGGCTTGAACCCGACGACCCCGTTCGCCGCCGCGGGGACGCGGATCGATCCGAGGACGTCCGAGCCGCTGGCCAGGACGGTCACGCCCGAGGCCAGCGCCGCGCCGGCACCCCCCGAGGAGCCGCCGGGCGAGACGTCGGGGTTCCACGGGTTGCGCGTCACGCCGTGCAGCCGCGAGTGCGTGAACATCGCCGCCGCGAACTCCGGCGTCGCCGTGCGCGCGTGCACGATCGCGCCGGCGTCGATCGCCCGCTGCGCGAACGCCGACGTGACGTCGGCGACGACGTCGCGGTACACCAGCGAGCCCTGGCTCCACGGCTGGCCGGCGACGGGCTCGTCGTCCTTGATCGCCAGCGGGATCCCCTCGAGCGGGCGCGGCGGCTCGCCGCGACCGGCGTAGCGTCGCTCGGCCGCGCGAGCCTGGTCGAGCGCCGCCTCGAACGACCGGTGGCAGAGCGCGCCGACGACCGGCTCCGTCTCGTCGGCGCGCGCGATCAGCGCCTCGAGCAGCTCGACCGGCGACAGCCGCCGCGCCCGGAACGCCGCCAGCGCGGCGGTCGCCGAGAGCGCATGGAGCTCGTCCGTCATCCCGCCCAGCCCTGCTCCGCGCGCGGCGTGGCCTCGATGAGGCGCCGGGTGTAGGCGTGGCGCGGCTCGGCCAGCAGCTGCTCGACCGGCCCGTGCTCGACGACCGTGCCCTCGTGCATGACGTAGGCGCGGGTCGCGATCTGGCGCAGGACGGCCAGGTCGTGGGTGATGAACAGGTACGCCACGCCGGTCTCGTGCTGCACGCGCCGCAGCAGCGCCAGGATCTCCGCCTGCACCGAGACGTCGAGCGCGCTCACGGGCTCGTCGCAGATGAGCAGGCGCGGCTCCGTGGCGAGGGCGCGGGCGATCGCCACCCGCTGCCGCTGGCCGCCGGAGAGGGCGGCCGGCCGGCGGGCCGCGTACGCGGCCGGCAGCCCGACGCGCTCGAGCAGCGAGGCGACCTCCGCGTCGACGTCCCGCTGCGCCCGGTGACGGCGCGTGAGCGCCTCGCGCAGCGTCCACCCGATGGAGCGCGCCGGGTTCAGCGAGGTGTACGGGTCCTGGAAGACCGCCTGGACGCCGCGCCGCCACGCGTCGCGCTCGCGGCGTGACAGGGCGCGAGGCCGGGTGATGTCGATGCCGGTCACCACGGCGCGGCCGGAGGTGAGCTGCTCGAGGCCGAGGAGGCACCGTGCCGTCGTCGTCTTCCCCGAGCCCGACGCGCCCACCAGGCCGACGCACTCGCCGGCCCGCACCTCGAGCGAGACGCCGTCGAGGGCGACGACCGGCCGGCGGGGGCGCAACAGCCCGCCCCCCGCGAAGGCCTTGCGCGCGTCGGCGACCTCGCAGACGAGGTCGGTCGAGGCCGGCCGTGGATCGACCTCCAGCTCCGGAGGCGCGGGCTCGCGACGCCGGCGCTCGAGCTCGGCGCCGATCTCGGCGATCCGAGCGCACGCCGACGCATGCCCCGGGGCGACCTCGTCCAGCGGCGGCGCCGCCGCGGTGCAGCGCTCGGTCGACCACGGGCAGCGGTCCGCGAACCCACACCGATCCAGGACGTCGGCAGCGCGCGGCACGCTTCCGGGGATCCCCGAGAGCCGGACGCGTCGCTCGAGGTCCGGCTCGGAGGCGAGCAGCCCGAGGGAGTACGGGTGTCGCGGCGCGGCGTCGATCGCCCGCGCGGGCCCGCACTCGACGATGCGCCCCGCGTAGAAGACGGCGACGCGATCGCAGATCGAGAACGCCACGCGAAGGTCGTGCGTCACCAGCAGCAGTCCCATGCCGCGCTGCTGCTGGACCTCGCGCAGCTTGGCCAGGATGTCGCGCTGGGTGATGACGTCGAGCGCGCTCGTCGGCTCGTCGGCGATGAGCACGTCGGGGTCCTGGGCGAGCGCGGCCGCGATCGCGACCCGCTGCTTCATCCCGCCCGAGAGCTGGAAGACATAGCGGTCGGCGACCGAGGCGTCGCGGATGCCGACCTCGGCCAGCCGGGCGATCACGTCCTCGCGCAGCCGCGCCTTCGACCAGTCCGGATGCGCGAGCGCGAGCCCGTCGGCGATCTGGCTGCCCGCGCGCGCGAGGGGGTTGAGCATCGTGTGCGGGTCCTGCAGGACCAGGCTGATGCCCCGTCCCCTGATGGGCTCGCGGTTGCGCGGGTCCGCCGCGTCGAGATCGCGCCCGTCGAAGTGGATGACGCCGTCGGCGCGCACGCCCGGCGGCAGCAGGCCGACGAGCGAGCGGGCGGTCATCGTCTTGCCGCTGCCGGACTCGCCGACCACGGCGACCGCCTCGCCCGCGGCCACCGACAGGCTCACGCCGCTGACGAGCGGCTCGGTGGCGCCGGCGTGGGTGGCGATCGAGACCTCGAGCTGCGAGGCGCCGAGGCGCTCCTCGCGCACGGGGCTGGGGAGCTGCGTGGAGATCATGCGCGGGCCATCCCGTCGTCCGTGAACCGGTCTTGGATCCAGTCGCCGACGAGGTTGATGCTCGTCGCGGTGAGGATCAGCATCAGCGCGGGACCGAGCGTGGCCGCCGCGTTGAGCGTCAGCAGCGAGAGGTTCTCGCCGAGCATGCGGCCCCAGTCCGAGGAGCCGGGGGGCGAGCCGACGCCGAGGAACGACAGCGACGTCAGCGCCACGAGGGCGTACGCGAAGTCCAGCAGCGCGTACGTGAGCACGAGCGGCCGCAGGTTCGGCAGGAGGTGCCGCACGATGATCGCGCGGTCGGAGCGGCCGAGCGTGCGCGCCGCCTCGATGTACCCCCGCCCGCGCTGCTCGAGCGTCGCCGCCCGGATGAACCGGACGTCGTACGGGGCGAAGAGCACGATGAGGATGGCCACGGCGATCGCGTAGCCGCCGCCGGTGACGCCGGCCACGACCATGGCGACGAGCACCGCCGGCACGGCGATGCCGACGTCGACGATGCGGCTGATGACCGCGTCGACGCGCCCGCGCTTGAATCCGGCGAGGGTCCCGAGCAGCGTGCCGACGAGGACGGCGCCCACGGCGACCAGCGCGGCGCCGACGACCGCCGGCCGTGCCCCCGCGATGATCCGCGACAGCACGTCGCGACCGAGGTTGTCGGTCCCGAGGAGGTGCCCGTCGCCGGGCGGCGCCCCGACCAGGTTGAGGTCCTGGGCGCGCGGGTCGTGTGGCGCGAGCAGCCCGCCGAGCACGACGAGGATCGCGACGACGACGAGGAAGCCGAGCGCCACGCGCACCGACATGGGGGTGGTCGAGCGCTTCATGACCGGCCTCCACGCCCGCGGGTCCGGGGATCGGCCACCACGTAGGCGACCTCCATCAGCGCGTTCATCGCGACGACGGCCGCCGCCATGAGGAGCGTCACGCCCTGCACGACCGGCACGTCGCGCGTCCGCACCGCCTCGACGAGGAGATCGCCGAGGCCGGGGATCCCGAACGCGACCTCGACGAGCACCGTCGAGGTCAGCACGTAGGTGAGGATGAGCGACGTCGCCGTCAGGACGGGGACGAGCGCGTTGCGCAGCGCGTAGCGCCCGATCACGGTCCGGCGCGAGAGCCCCTTCGCCCGCGCGAAGGTCACGTAGTCCTGGCCCAGCGCGTCGGCCATCGACGCGCGCGTCAGCCGCATCACGAACCCGAGCGTCGACAGCCCGAGCGCGATCGAGGGGAGGACGAGATGCCAGAGGCGGTCGCCCAGCCCCTCGCCCGCGCCGCCCGGCGGGAAGACCGCGGTCAGCACGGCGAAGGCATAGAGCAGCAGCAGGCCGCTCGCGAACGCCGGCGTGCTGACGCCGGCCACCGCGAAGATCGTGAGCGCCCGGTCGAGCTTGCCGCCCTTCCTGACGGCGGCGATCACGCCCAGGAGCACGCCGCCCGCGAGTGCGATGACGGCGCTCATGGCGATGAGCAGGCCGGTGACCGGCAGTCGCTCGGAGATCGCCGTCGACACCGGCTGACGGGTCCGGACCGATTCGCCGAAGTCGAACGTCAGCGCGCCGCCGAGCCAGTGCACGTAGCGCTCGAGGAACGGCTCGTCGAGGTTGAACCGCCGCTCGATCGCGGCGATCTGCTCGGGCGACGGGCTGGACCCGGGCGCGATGAGCGACTCCACCGCGCTGCCCGGCGCCGCGTCGAAGAGCGCGAAGACGCCGAACGAGATCGCGACGAGCAGTGCGACGAGCGCGGCGGTGCGCCGGAGCGCCGCGAGCGCGACGCGGAGCGCGGCGTGCGGAGCACGGGGCGGCGCCGCGGCGACGGAGGTGGCCGGCATCGCGCTCACCCCTTCGTGACCCGCCCGAGCGCCGGCTGGTTGATGTACCAGCCGTTGAAGTCCTCGACGCGGACGCCGCTGCGGGTCGCCACCGAGGCCTCCTCGACGATGAGCGGGAGGTAGGGGAGGTCGAGCTGCTGGCGACGGGCGACCTGGCCGATGATGCGCGCACGCTCGAGGTTCACGCGCTCGGGGTTGCGCTGGATCGTGCCGGCGAGTCGCGCCTGGCGCTCCAGCAGCGCGTCGACCTCCGGGTTGGAGTAGCTGGCCGAGTTGAACTGGTTCGGCTTGGCGAACTCGCTCTTGAGGAGGATCCAGGGCATCATGTCCGGGTCCGGGTAGTCCGTGTAGAACCGGATGAGCATGAGGCCCATGTCCTCGTGCGAGAGCACCTTCGCGAAGAAGTCGGGCGTCGTCAGCTGGCGGATCTTGAGGCGCACCCCGATCGCGGCCAGGTTCTCGGCAACGGCCTGCCCCGCGATCGAGGCGGCCTCGTCGACGGTCATCGTCGCCTCGAACCCTCGCGGCTGCGACGACTTGGCGAGCTCCGCCCGCGCGCGCTCCGGGTCGTACTCGTAGGACGGCAGCGTGGAGACGATCTCGTCGGTCTGCTGCTGGGAGATGACGCCGAGGAAGTTCAGCTCCGGCACGATGCTCGACGCGATCTGGCCGTGTCCCTGGACGGCGGCCTGGAGGATGCCCTCGCGGTCGATCGCGTAGGCGAACGCGCGGCGGATCGCAAGGTCGTCCCACGGCTTGCGCGTCAGGTCGAACGACAGGTAGTTGATCCGGTGGAACTGCACGTACTGCGGCTGGCTGACCGCCTCCCACTGCCGCGCCTGGGCGAGCGGGAACTGCAGCGCGGCGTCCAGCGACTTGGTCCGCATGGCCACGAGGCGCGTCTGCTCGTCCTTGAACAGCCGGGCGGTGATCCGCTCGACGGGCGGCGCGTCGCCCCAGTAGTGGGGGTTGCGCCGCAGGACGACCCGCTCGCCCGGCACCCACTCCTCGAAGACGTAGGGTCCGGTGCCGACCGGCAGCGCCTGGGGCGACCCGAAGGCGGAGCCGGCTGCTTCCGCCGCCTTCCTGCTGACGACGTAGCCGCCGAGCACCGCCGGCCCGTACTGCGCCTGCACGCTCGGTGACGCGAGCTTGATCGTGACCTCCCGCTCGCCGGTCGCCTCCACCGACTTCGTGCTGCCGAGCGTGTAGGCGTTCGCCGACGCGTTCTCGGGATCGAGCTGGCGCTCGAAGGAGTAGACGACGTCCTCGACCGTGAGCGGCGTGCCGTCGGAGAAGCGGACGCCCTCGCGCAGCGTGTAGACGTTGGTCAACTCGTCCGGCTGCTCCCAGCGCTCGGCCAGCTGGACGACCATGCGGCCGTCGTCGACGCTGAGCGCGGTCAGCCCCTCGAGGACGAGCGAGATGAGCGTGAGCGCCTCGCCGCCCGAGAGCGTCAGCGTGTCGAGCGACGAGATCTCGCCCGACAGGCCCCACGTCACCGCGGAGCGGTCGCCGCCCACGCCGCCGGCGGCGCCGCCGCAGGCGCTCAGCAACCCGAGCAGCGACAGCGAGCCGGCGCCGGCCGCGGCGCCCTGGAGCAGATGACGGCGGGTCACCCTCGCCGGCGTCCCCGTCGCGACGGGGCTCTCCGGCGCGGCACGCCACGGCTGGTTCTCGGCCACGTTTCCTCTCTCTCTGACGGACACGCCGAGAGGTTCGTCGCAGCCGGGTGCGGCGGCCACTATCCCGCGGGCCAAAGTGCCGAGAGCCAGTTGGCTCCGAACACAATTGCGGCGCTCGAGGGGCTCGCCGACGCTGATCCTCCACACGAACGAGGCAGGCCATGGAAGCAGCGATCCAGTCCCAGCACATCGAGCATCACATCGGCGGCGCGGCCGTCACGCGACCCGCCGAGCGGTACGCGGACGTGACCGAGTCGGCGACCGGCGCGGCCGTCGCCCGCGTGCCGCTCGCGTCCGAGCGCGTCGTCGACGAGGCGGTCGCGGTGGCGGCCGCCGCGGCCGAGGGCTGGGCGGCGACGTCGATCAGCGCCCGGACGAAGGTCCTGTTCGCCTTCCGCGAGCTCGTGCATCGCCATCGCGACGAGCTGGCGCGCGACATCACGCGCGAGCACGGCAAGGTGCTGTCCGACGCGGCCGGCGAGGTGCAGCGCGGGCTCGAGGTCATCGAGTTCGCGTGCGGCCTCGGCGAGCTGCTCAAGGGCGAGATGTCGGCGCAGGTCTCGCGTGGCGTCGACTCGTACTCGCTGCGTCAGCCGCTCGGCGTCGTCGCCGGGATCACGCCGTTCAACTTCCCGGTGATGGTCCCGCTGTGGATGGTCCCCGTCGCGCTGGCGTGCGGCAACGCGTTCGTGCTCAAGCCCTCCGAGCAGGTGCCGTCGGCGGCGGTGCGCCTCGCTGAGCTCCTCGCGGAGGCCGGCCTGCCCGACGGGGTCTTCAACGTCGTGCACGGCGACCGGGTGGCGGTCGAGCGGCTGCTTCGTCACGACGACGTCAAGGCGGTGTCGTTCGTCGGCTCGACGCCGGTCGCGCGCTCGATCTACGCGACGGCGACCGCGCACGGCAAGCGCGTCCAGGCGCTCGGCGGCGCCAAGAACCACGCGATCGTGCTCCCCGACGCGGACCTCGCCCTCGCCGCCGACTCGCTGGTGTCGGCCGGCTTCGGCTCGGCGGGTCAGCGCTGCATGGCCGTCTCCGTGGCCGTGGCGGTGGGTGACGTCGCCGAGCCGCTGATCGACGCGCTGCTCGAGCGGATCGCGGCCGTTCGGGTGGGGGACGGGTTCGACCCCGCCTCGGAGATGGGCCCGCTCGTGAGCCCGCAGCACCTCGACCGGGTCCGCGGCTTCGTCGACGCCGGGGTCGAGGAGGGCGCCGAGCTGCTCGCGGACGGGCGCGACCTCGTGGTGCCCGGCCGCGAGGAGGGGCACTTCCTCGGGCCGTGCCTGTTCGACCGCGTGCGCCCGGGCATGCGGATCTACGACGAGGAGATCTTCGGCCCCGTGCTGCTCGTCGTGCGGGCCGGCACGTGGCAGGAGGCCATGGCGCTCGTGGCCGCCAATCCCTACGGCAACGGGGCGGCGATCTTCACCAACGACGGCG
>DASTRJ010000120.1:0-7407 GCA_035761245.1 Capillimicrobium sp.
CGAGCATCGCTCCGCGCCCGGCGGCGGCTCCGGCCGCCGCGCCGGCGCCGGCGCGCGCTGCGCCGGCTCCGGCGGCGACCTCCATGGCGCCGGTCGTCGCGGCGATCCCGCGGGCCGTGCGCATGAGGCCGATCAGCCGCGTCATGCCGGTGATCGCGCCGGCGATCTGCAACGCCTTCGCGAGGCCGCCGAGCGCGACGATCGTGCCCACCGCGTCGCCGAGCGCGGGGAAGCGGTCGATGAGGTCGTTGATCTTGCCGGCGATCGCGCCGACGAGCTCGACGGCCTCGACGAGCGGGCCACCCTCGCTGACCATCGTCCCGAACAGCTCGAGGACCTCGACGAGCGTGTCGATCAGCGCGGGCCCGAACGCCTCGGTCGTGTTGTCGACGACCTCCTCGACGACCGGCAGCAGCTCGGTGCGGATCTTCTCCAGCAGCGGGGCGACCTGGTCGCCGCGGCCGAGCCGGAAGAACATCTTCACGGCCTCTTCGGTCAGGCGGCCGAGCTCGCGGACCGCGGGCCGCGCGTCGTCGAAGTACTCCTTGAGCTCGTTGCGGCCCTCGGCGCTCTCGGTCCACTCGCGGAACTCGGCGGCGCCGTCGCGCAGGTCGTCGAGGATCTCGTCGCCGAGCGGCTTGCCGGCCTTGCCGATCTCCCACAGGCCGGCGGCGATGTCCCAGGCGATGTGCGCGACGTCGCTCGTGACCTCGCGCGTCTCGCGGAAGATCGCCTTCAGCTCGCCGGTCTCGCGCGCGGCCTCGGACTCCTGCTGGACGAGCGCGGCGATCTCGCGGGTGCTCTTCACCAGCCAGCCGACGAGCGGGCCGGCCTCGAGCGTGACGTTCCGCGTCGCGTCGGCCAGGTCGAGCGTCCCCTCGCCGAGCTGGCGGACCCAGCGGTCGTTGCGGCGCATCTGCGTCTCGACGTCAGCGAGCACGTCGCGACTGCCCGCCCAGGCGCCCGCCTGGGCGACCAGGCCGCCGATGACGCCCGCGGTGCGCGGCAGGCGCCGCTCGAGAACGTCGAGGAGGCCGAGGGACCGGTGCAGCCCCTGCTCGGCGCCGGGGAAGAAGCCCTCGGCGGTGTCGGCGCGCAGCGCGTCGATGCGCGGCTTGAGGTCGATGATCTCGCGGGCGAACGCGCGGGCCGCTGGCGGCAGCTTCTGCAGCGCCTGCTCGGCCTTGCTCGCGCTCGCCGCGGACTTCGCGGCGAGGTTGTCCGCGGCGTCGCCGGCGTCGTCGTAGGCGCGGCGCACATCCAGGGCGGCCTCGCGCTCGGCGCGGCGCGCGTCGCGTAGCGCGCGCGTGGCGGCCACGACCTGCGGCATCCGCCGCACGCCGCGCTCGCGCGCCTCGGCGAAGTCGCGCTCGGTGCGGGCCGCCTCCCTGGTCGCCTGGTCGAGGTCGAACCGCGCCTGGCGAACGCCCAGCTCGGCCTGCTCGATGTCGAGCATCGACGACCCCGGGTCGCTCGCGACGCGCGCGTACTCCTGCCGGGCCTGGCGCAGCGCGAGCGCCGCCTGCTCCTCCGAGAGAGCGTTGCCCTCGACCGCGGCGCGCAGGTCGAGCAGCTCCTGGCGCGCCTCGCGGACCGCGGCGGTGCGCTCCTGCTCGGCGTAGCGGGTCTGGCGCTGGGCGTCGGCGAGGCGCAGCTCGGCGTCGCGGATCGACTCGGTCGCCGACTCCTGGCGCTCGAGCGCCGACGTCACCCCGCTGCTGGAGGTCTTCTGGTCCTCGAACGCCGCGGTGATCGCGTCGGTGACCCCGAGTGTGGCGAGTCCGACCGCGCCGACGCTCTGCAGGCCCGCGCTCGCCGCGGCGGGCAGCGCGGCGAGCAGGCCGCCGAGCGGGGCGAGCCCGCTCACGAGCGCCGTCGCGCCGGCGGCCGCCGTCGACAGGGTCTGCGCGAACAGCCCGACGCCGGTGATCGCCGCGGGCCACTTCAGCAGGCTGACGGTGTTCCGCAGGCCGGCGACGTTGCGGTTCAGCGCGCTGACGGCGCTCGACGCGGCCATGAAGCCGCGCGCGTTGCCGACGTCGCGGTGCATCGACACGGCGCTGCGCGCGAGCCGCTGCTGCTCGTGCTCGGCGCGGTCCAGGTCTCGCTCATAGGCGCGCAGCGCCTGCGAGGCCTTCGCGTCGTAGTCGACGCCGAGGGCGGCCTTGAACGCGTCCCGGCGCTTGGCGCGCGCCTCGGCCTTGTCGAGGTGGCGCTCGAACGCGGCGAACGCGCTGTCGTCGAGCTTGGCGCCGAGCTGCGCCTCGATCCTCTCGCGGCGCGCGCGGGCCTCGGCCTTGTCGAGCTCGCGCTCCCACTCGTTGAACTTCCGATCGTCGAACGTGGCGCCGAGGTGGGCCTCGATCCCGCCGACGTCGTACATGCCGTCCACCGAGGCCCACCTCCCTTCTCGGTCTAGTTCCGGGTGGCGTGCAGCGCGGCGAGCATGCGCTGCACCTGCTGGCGGGCCGGGTTGCCCGCCGACTCGTTCTGCGCGCCGTGCGCGACGTCAGGCTGCGACGCCGCGCGCTGGCGCTCGTACTTGCGCTCGATCCGGTCCCTCAGCTGGCGGGCTCGTCGCCAGGTGATGCGGTCGAGGGTCCGTCGCTCACCCCATCCGAACTCGTCGGCGAAGAGGAAGACGAGGTCGGCTTCGTAGTCGCCTCGGGTCCGAGGGCGGTCAGGGCGCTCAGGTCGATCCCGAGCGCCCGCATCGCGTTTCCCACGCGATCGCCGAGCTCGTCGAGGTCCGCCCGCAGCTCGTCCTGGACCCGCTCGGCCGTCAGCGTGAACAGGCGCACGAGCTCCCCGATCGTCGACTGGTCGAGCAGCAGGCCGCGCTTGTCGTCGAGCAGTCGGTTGACCGCCTCGTCGCCGCCCTCCTCGGCCGCCTTGCCCAGCTCGGCGTTCGTGACGATCGCCAGCGCGAGCAGCCGAGCGACCTGCCGCTCGAACAGGCCGAGCGCCTTCGGCATGAGGTACGCGTTGATCACCGCAGGGTCGGGCCGCTCCGGGATCCGCAGCTCGTGGCCCGACCGCTCCCATGCCTCCTCGGTGATGTGGTCGAGCGCGCCCGGCCGCATCACCGCCTTGCCGTCGACGACGATCGGCTCGTTCTCGCTGTCGAGCAGCGGCCGCGGCCGATGCTCGAGCAGCGCCATCGCCGTCGCCCGGTTGTAGACCGTGGCGTTGTCCTGCGCGAGCTGCGCGGCGAACCGCGCGGCCTCGCGGAACAGCTGCTCCCAGCTGTCGCCGATGCTGCTGACGATCGCGCCGGCCAGCAGCGCCTTGCGCGGGCTGAACGGCTGAATGATGACCGTCTGGCCGCCGACGGTGACCTCGTTGGACGCCGTCATCACGCCGGGAGCGCGTAGGCGGCGTCGTCGCAGGTGACGCTCAGCGTGTACAGGTCCTGGCCCGGCACCGGCTCGAGGCGGCCCGCGAACGCCAGCTCCGAGGTGCCGCCGCCACCCGGGGCGGGGGCGGGCGGCATCTGCAGCCGGATGTTCGGGATGTCGACCTCGAACTCGTCGCCGGTGAGGTTGCCGTCGTCGTCGCGGCGCTTGAGCAGCGCGTTGTAGCCGACGAGCGGCGGCAGGTGGCCGATCGGGCGCGTGCCCGCGGCGGGCGTCGGCGTGCCGTAGACCTGCTCGAAGAAGCGGGCGAGGCCCTGGGCGTTGAGCTGCAGCGTGAACCCGATCGTCGCCGACGGGTTGGCCGGCTGGAGATCGAGCGGCGCGACGCCGTCGCCGGGGACCACCTGCAGGTCCTCGTTGAGCGTCAGCGTCAGCTGCGTGAGCCCGCGGTGGACGACACCGTCGAGCTTGAAGGCCCCCTCGCCCTCCTGGTACTTGAAGGGGCCCTTGACCGGCATGCCGTCGGCCGGGTCGGCCGCGTACGTGACCGCCGGGTCGAGCGACACGATCGTCGGCGTGATGCGACCGCCCGCGTTGGCGGTCGACAGGTCGATGACGACCTGACTGATCTTCGACAGCAGGTACTGCTCGAGCTGCTTGTCGGTCTCGCCGAGGTGCTTCCAGAAGTCCACCCAGAAGCCCGAGCCCGGCAGGGGCTTGAAGATGTGCTTCGTCTTCGCCGGCGGGCCCGCGACCGCCTGGGTGGTCTCGCCGCCGTGGAAGATCCACAGCAGCCGGGCGAACTCCTCCGGGGTGGCGGCGATCGCTGGCGTGCCGCCACCGGACAGGCGCGTGATCGCGTCGATCGTGCCGCCGAACTTCCCGAGGTCCGAGAAGTTGTCGGTCGCCTGCTCGCGGTTGATCTCCAGGTTGCCGGTCAGCCACAGCAGCCGGACGGCGGCGGCGGCGAGCGCGGCGGTCGCGCGGTCCTTGCGGACCCCGGCCCACAGCGCGTACTTGTTGAGCTCGAGCATCGGCTCAGGCCTCCTCGCCGGACGCGCCGGCGCTGTCGTCGCCGCCCTCCGGCGGCGGGTTGTCGTTGTCCTCGAGCCGCTTGATCAGCTCGGACTTGGTGCCCGACGTCGGCAGGCCGCGGCGCTTCGCCGCGGCGCGCAGCGCCTTGACGCCCATGTCCTCGTAGGACGTGGGCGCGTCGACCTCTTCGAGGGCGTCGACCGCGCGGAGCAGGTCGATCAGCTGGTGGTCGGCCTCGTCGACGACGATCACGCCGTCGCCGTCCTTGAGCGCCCCGCCGACGTCGAAGCCGCTGCCGTCCCCGCGCGCCACGGTGGCGCCGGCGAACGTCTCGCGGTACTCGTCGTTGAGCGCGAACGCGATGGTCTTCATGTGGGCCCTCCCGGGCGGATCGGTGGCGCGCCGCGCGCGCCAGGTCAGGCGTACGTCTGGAACTGGAACTCGCAGGTGAACGTGCGGCCCTGCGGCGTGCGCTCCAGCGGCTGCAGGCTTGTCCACTCGCGGCACTCGAGGACCCAGCGGCCGGCCATGTCGTAGGCGAGGTGGCCGCCGACGCCGGGCCCCGCTCCGTGCAGGAACGCGTCGCGCAGCCGGGCGTGCAGCGTGATCGCGGCGGCTGTGTCGAGCACGCGGATGATGAACGCGACGCCGTCCCAGCGGACGTCGCTGCGGAACGGCTCGGTCGGGATCCCGGTCGCGTACTGCGCGCCGAGCACGACGTCGCCGCGCTCCGGCGTGCCGCGCTCGCCCGGCGCCGGCACGTCCTCCTCGACCCAGAGCGGCGGCAGCGCGCTGTCGGGGGTGCGCGGGTCGCGCGCGATGCCGCGGCCGATGAGGTAGTCGTTGACGGCCGCGAGGATGTCGGGCGCGTCAGCCATCGAGGGCCGCCATCTTCTCCCGGACGCGGCGCGCGAGCTCGGCGCGGTAGCGCGGGATCATCGCCTTGACGGGGTCGGAGAGGAACTTGCCCTTGCCGTTGGGGTGCTTCAGGCGGAGGTTCTCGTGCTGCTTGACCGCGTACTCGGTCCGGAACCGCAGCGCGATCCGGAAGCCGCCGGGCGCGTCGATGACCTCCAGCTCGGCGGAGTCGCGCAGCTGGCCGGGGTAGCCGGTGCCGGGGTGCTGGTCGGCGGGGTCCATGACCGGGGTTAGCGCCTGGGCCTCCTTGAGCAGCTCGCGGCCCACCTCCTCGGCGGCCTCGCGCAGCGCGCGGCGATAGGCATCTGCGACGTCGGCGGGTCTCATGCGTCCACCAGCGTCATCCGGACCTCACCGAGCGCGTCGTCCACGACGACGGATTCGACCTTGCGCAGGGTCGACACGCCGCGATGCTCGAGCGTCACGGTCTGCCCGGGCTGGGGCGTGAACGCGCTGCCGTCGGCGCCGTAGAGCAGCGCGACGGTGAGCGTCGTCTCGACGAACACGTCGACCAGGTCCGCGCCGCCGGCGCGGCGATCGGCCGCTGTGCGCTCGAGTTCGCGGTCGCGCACGAGCGCGTCCTCGTCGCCTTCCCACAGCGGCGTCCCGCCGGTCGCCGGTCGGCCGTAGTTCGCCGAGAGCCCGTCGCCGTTGACTTGCAGCAGCCGCGCGTTGACGAACGCGAGCGTCATGCGACCGTGGGCTGCCGGTAGCGGTCAACGATCGCGTCGACGGCGGGGATCCCGAACGTCCCACCCGCGAGACGCAGCACGCCCGCATCCGTGCGCACCTCGGCGGCGCGCTCGTCGATCCCCGAGCCCACCAACAGCGTCTTCGCAAGCAGCCGCGCGGCGCGCTTCACCTCGAGCGGCAGCTCCTCGAAGCCGTGCACGTACGTGATCAGGATCGACTGGCGGCCGTGGCCCCAGCCGCCCGGGCGATGCACGCGGCCGTCGTGGTAGACGACGAGGTCGTCGGTGCTCGCGGGCTCGCCGTCGATCTCGAGTCCCGTCACGCCCAGCAGACGGGGGTGCGGGACCAGAAGGTCGCCGGTGCCGGGGCCGTCAAGGCGCTCGTGCGCCGTGCGCGGCACGAACGCCACTCCGCACGCCTGCTCGAGCTTCTCCTCGGCCTCCTGGCGCGCGTCCTCGATGTCGGCGTCCGGGTAGCGCTCGACGTCCTGCAGCGGCCGCAGCTTCCGCGCGTACGCCACGTCGAAGTACGGGGTCGGGGGAGCGTCCGGCTGGGGGAGGTCGATGACGTGGCTCATCCGTCACCTGCCGCGAGCTCGGCCGCTGTCGGGTCGAGGTCGACGTCGACCTGGACCACCGGGTTGTCCGCCTTGCGGTTCGGGACCGTCTCGATGCGCCCGTCCGTGTAGGTCAGCTCGGCCTCGGTCTCGTACGAGCCCGGCGCGCTCTCCGCCGCGAGGTCGTTGAGCTCCCACGCGTAGCGGATCCGTCCGGCGGCGGCGTCGAGCACCGTGACGGGCCCGGCGATGACCACGCGGTGCGGGGCGCGCATCCGCAGCTTCACCTCGGCCACGAGCGACAGGTCGACCGGCTTCCACCACGAGCCGTCCGCGTCCTGGACCGCGCCCGGCGTGCCCTCGGCGACCTCCTCCTCGAGGACCGCCTCGATCGGCGCCGCGGTGTCGCCGCGCTTGATCGTCCGTACGACGTCGCCCATCTCAGCCACCGTCCCGGGTCGTGAGGGTCAGGCGCGTGCGCCGCGCGGCAACGCGCAGCCGAGTCCGGCGCGCCTCGATCCGCAGACGCGTCCGGCGACCGCTGATCCGCAAGCGCGTCCTCCGCGGCGAGACCCGCAGTCGCGTCGCGCCAGGGCGACGAGCGCTCGGCGGCACGAGCGCGATCCCGCCCACCGGCAGCTTCGGCGACGCGACCGGCAGCCCGAGCGAGGTGTCCAGCCCGTCGGCGTACGTGTCGGCGCCCTCGGCCACCTGCCAGCGGATCGACGGCGAGAGGTCCGGGGTGCCGAGCCAGTCGCATCCGGCCTGGCTTCCCGAGATCAGCGCGCTGGCGAGCGTGAGGGCCTGCGCCGCGGTGACGTTGGCGATCACCATGAACCACTCCGTCCA
>DASTRJ010000121.1:0-34393 GCA_035761245.1 Capillimicrobium sp.
GGTTCGCCACGAACGTCGAGCTCGTCGCGCGGCGCGTCCCGTAGCGCCGGTGCACGTCGGCCTCAACCTCGTCTACCTCGTCCCGGGCGAGACGGGCGGCACCGAGGTGGTGGCGCGCGAGCTGCTGCCCGCACTCGTCGCGGCCGCCGGGCCGGGCGTGCGGTTCACGGCGTTCGTCAACCGCGAGGCCGCCGCGGCGCCGGGCGGGCCGTGGAAGGAGCTCATGGACACGGTGACGGTGCCGGTGGCCGCCCGCAACCGGGTGCAGTGGGTGCGCGGCGAGCAGCAGCTCCTGCCGCCGCTGGCCGCGCGCGCGGGCGTCGACGTCGTCCACAGCCTCGCCAACACCGGCCCGGCGTGGGGCCGCTTCCGGCGCGTCGTGACGATCCACGACCTCATCCACCGCTTCCATCCCGACACCCACGGCGGGCTGAAGGCCCGCGGCATGGCGCTGCTGGTGCCGCTCGCCGCGCGCCGCTCGCACCGCGTGATGGCCGACTCGGCGTCGACCGCCGACGACCTCGTCCGCGAGCTGCGCGTGCCGCGCGAGAAGATCGACGTCGTCCCGCTCGGCGTCGGCACGACCGCGCGCGCGGAGCCGGAGGGCGCCGCGGCGCTGCGCGCGCGCCACGACCTCGGCGAGCGCCCGATCGTGCTCACCGTCGCGGCCAAGCGGCCGCACAAGAACCTCCCGCGGCTGCTCGAGGCGCTCGCGCTCATCCCCGCGGAGCGCCGCCCCGTCCTCGTCGTGCCGGGCTACGGGACCTTCCACGACGCCGAGCTCGACGCCCTCATCGCACGGCTCGGGATCGCGCGCGACGTGCGGATGCTCGGCTGGGTGCCCGACGCCGAGCTCGAGGGGCTCTACGCGGCCGCGGCGCTGTTCGCGTTCCCGTCGCTCTACGAGGGGTTCGGCCTGCCGGTGCTCGAGGCGATGGCCCGCGGCGTCCCGGTCGCCTGCTCGGATCGCGGCTCGCTGCGCGAGGTCGCCGGCGACGCCGCCCGGCGGTTCGACCCCGAGCGGCCCGCGGACATCGCCGCGGCGATCGAGGCGGTGCTCGCCGATCCCGCCGAGGCCGAGCGGCTGCGGGCGGCCGGGCGGGCGCAGGCGGCGCGCTTCACCTGGGAGGCGACGGCGCGGGCCACCCTCGACAGCTACGAGCGCGCGCTGGCGGCGCGGTAGCCTGCCCCAGCCGATGGCCACCGAAGCCGTGCACGCCCCGTCGGGCGGCCGCGAGGGTGCTCGCGGCCTGCGCCACGCCCTCGGCTCCCCCGCGGGGTGGGTCGTCGCGGCGACCGCGATCTCGCTGCTCGTCGTGATCTGGTGGGTGGCGAGCGACTCGCGGATCCCGAGCTGGGATCCCGCGGCGCACATGTACCGCTCGATGCAGTACGCCGACGCCTTCCGCGCCGGCGACCTCACCGAGTGGTTCACGAGCTACCAGACGCCGGGCTACCCGCCGCTCGTCTACCTGCTCGGCGCGTTCGTCAGCCTCGTCCTCGGCGACGGCGTGGCGCGCTTCGTCATCGTCGAGCAGCTCGTCTTCCTGCCGCTGCTGGCGCTGGGCACCTACCGGATCGGCCGTCTCGCGTACGGCGCGCGGGCCGGGGCGTTCGCGGCGATCTTCGCGCTCGGCTGCCCGATGATCATCGCCCAGTCGCACGTCTTCATGCTCGATCTGCCGCTGGTGGCGATGACGGCCGTCGCCGGGTGGCTCGTGCTCGCCTCGGGGCGCTTCGAGCACCGCGGCTACGCGTTCGCCGCCGGCATCGCCTTCGGGCTCGGCATGCTCACGAAGAACCTCTTCGTGCTGGGGCTCGCCGGGCTGGTCCTCGTCGCGCTCGCCCGCGGCGGCTGGCGCAACCTCCGCGGGGTCGCGCTGTTCGCGCTCGGCATCGCGATCACGGGGCTGCCCTGGTACCTGGCGCACCTCGACGGGCTGCTGACCTACGCGCTCGGCGGGACCGTGACCGGCGAGGAGTCGATCTACGGCGCCGACCCGGCTCGGTGGGGACCGGTCGACTGGCAGTGGTACCTGTCGACCGCGCTCAACGCGCAGTACTACCTGCCGCTGTGGCTGTTCGGCGCCGCCGGCTTCGCCTGGGCGGTCGCGCGCGTGGCGCGCCGGCCGTGGAGGCCCGACGACGTCACGCCGGAGCTGCTGACGGCGCTGGTGCTCGGCTCGATCGCCTGCGTGGCGCTGACCCACAACGACGAGCGCTACACGATCGCGCTCATCGTCTGGGTCGCCGTCCTCGGCACCGGCTGGTTCGCGACGAGCGGCCGGCGGGCGCTGCGCGTGGGGGCGGGCGCCGCGCTCGTCGCGGTCGCCGCGATCAACCTCGTCACGGTCTCGTCCGGGGACGGGCCGGACGTCGTCGTCGACACCGGGCTCGGCAGCGACGCGGTGCCGTACGCCCACGAGCTGACGCTCTTCTCGACGCGCGGCTGGCTCGTCGACGGCCCCAACGACGACTCGGACGTGGGCGCCGAGCTCGAGGCCGCGCGCGACCAGGGCGCGCGCTACCTGCTCATCGACCGCGCCACCGCCAACCACAACGGGTTCAACGCGACCGGCCTCGACGTGCTCGCGCAGTTCTCGGGGCTCGAGGTGGCGCCCGGCAACGATCCGAACGCGATCGGCGACGACGACCTCTTCGTCTCGGTCGACGAGCACGGCGACGTCGACGCGCCGCCGTGCGGCGTCACGCCGGAGGGCCTGCCGATCTACTTCGAGCGCGGCCGCGACCTGCGCCCGCTCGCCGGCGCCGACAACCTCGTCTGCCCGGCGCGCTCGGCCGAGACGTACGCGTCGGCGCCCGTGGCGCCGGACCCGCGGGCGCAAGCCGCGCTGCTGGCCGAGCTGCGCGCCGCCCGCCGCCAGGGCATCCGCGAGGCGTACTTCCAGGAGTCGGCCGCGACCTCCGAGCTCTTCGGCGGCGCGGACGCGCTGCGCGGCCTCGCCCGCCGGGCCGGTCTCGAGCCGTCGGCGAAGCTCGCCTCGGAGCTCGGCGACGACGCGATCCTCGTGATGGCGCTGCGCTGGGACGCCTACGACCGCGAGGCGTGCCGGCGGCTGCCGGGCGACGACGCGCTCGTCCTGCTCCGCGGGGCGCCGCGCACGCTCACGCTGGCGTACGCGACGAACCTCTACTGCCCGACGCGCTCCTCGGAGACGTTCACCGGCCGCGGCGGCAGCTGATCCGGCGGCCCGCCGCGCTCCTCGCGCACGAGGTACAGCGGCCGCTGCTTGACCTCGTCGTAGATGCGGCCGAGGTACTCGCCGAGCACGCCGACGGCGATCAGCTGGATGCCGCCGAGCAGCAGCACGACGAGCGTGAGCGTCGCGAAGCCGGACTGGTAGTTGCCGAGCAGGCGCAGCAGCACGATCACCGGCATGGCGAGGAAGGCGATCGCGGCGAGCGCGAAGCCGAAGTAGGTGGCGAGCTGCAGCGGCGCGTGCGAGAACGACGAGATCGCGTCGAGCGAGAAGCGCACCATGCGCCGCAGCGTGTACTTCGTCTCGCCGGCGTGGCGCGGGTCGCGCTGGTAGCTGACGCCCGTCTGGGTGAAGCCGACCCACACGGTCATCCCGCGCAGGAAGCGGCTGCGCTCGCGCATGCACAGCAGCGCGTCGAGCGCGCGCCGGTCGAGCAGGCGGAAGTCGCCCGAGTCCGGCTCCAGCTTCATCTCCGTCAGCGTGTTGAAGAGGCGGTAGAACCAGCGCGCGGTGGCGAGCTTGAAGCGCGACTCGCCGGCGCGGTGCTCGCGGACGGCGTAGACGACGTCGGCGCCGTCGCGCCAGCGCTGCACCAGCTCGGGGATGACCTCGGGCGGGTCCTGGAGGTCGGCGTCGATCATCACGACCGCGTCGCCGGTCGCGTGCTCGAGCCCCGCGGTGAGCGCGGCCTGATGGCCGAAGTTGCGCGACAGGTGCAGGACGCGCAGGCGCGGATCGGCCTCGGCGAGGGCGTCGAGCCGCTGCGCGGTGCCGTCGGTGGAGCCGTCGTCGACGATCACCAGCTCGAGCCGCTCGCCGGCGAGCGCGGCGGTGACGCGCTCGACGAACGCGTCGATCAGCTCGACCTCGTCGAGCACCGGCGCGACGACGCTCAGCAGCGGCGAGTCGGGGCGCTCGGGCACGCCGGTGAGACTAGTCTGCGCCGCCGCATGGAGGTCCGCCACGAGCTCAACACGCACGCCGTCGAGGACTGGCACTGGTGGTACTCCGGGCGGCGGCGGATCCTCCACGAGGTGCTCGCCGCGCTGCCGGTCGCGCAGCCGTGGCGGGTGCTCGACGCCGGCTGCGGCTCGGGGCGCAACCTCGTCGAGCTGGCGCGCTACGGCACGGTCACCGGCCTCGAGCCTGCGGCCGCGTCGCTGGCGGCCGCGCGGGCGCGCGGCGTGGGCGAGGTCGTCGAGGGCGGCCTCGACGCCCCGGTGCCGCTGCCCGACGACAGCTTCGACGTCGCCACCTGCCTCGACGTCGTCGAGCACCTCGACGACGACCGCTTCGCGCTGCGCGAGCTGCGCCGCCTGGTGCGGCCGGGCGGGCGGCTGGTCGTAACGGTGCCCTGCTACCAAGCGCTGTGGTCGCAGCACGACGTCGTCAACCGGCACCGCCGCCGCTACAGCCGCCGCACGCTGCTCGCCGCCGCGCGCGACGCCGGCTGGGCCCCCGAGCGCACCACCCACTTCAACGCGCTGCTCCTGCCGGCGGCCGCGGCGGCGCGCGGCCTCGAGCGGCTGCGCCCGCCGCGCGACCCGGGCGCATCGGACCTCGACCGCACCCCGCGCGCGCTCAACGCGGTGCTCGAGCGGCCGCTGCGCGCCGAGGCGCGGCTGATCGGCGCCGGCCGGCGGCTGCCGGCCGGGCTGTCGCTGCTGGCCGTGCTCCGCTAGCCCGCGTTGGCGCCGGTGCTCGACCGGCCGGTGGCCCTCGCCCAACCGCTGCGGCGGCGCCACTTCGACGCAGGCGACGAAACGCCGCGCGTACGAGGAGCGGCCCCCGAAACACACCGAGCCTCGGCGTCACCGCCCGAGGCTCAGGTGTTACGGCCTCCGCGTCGCCGGAGCGGCACGGGCTAGGACTCGGAGCCACCAAAGGTCATGGCCGGCCTCCTTTCGTTGCGACCAGTCTATCGGCGTTCAAGGCGGAATCCCAGTTTCTCGTTTTGCGGGGGAGAGTGACACTCGTAGACGACGCGGACGGTGCCGTCCCGGTCCCTGTCCTGCTTCGGAAGGCCTTGGTTCCCGATCCGATGCGTGCGGAACACTTCGCGAAGTCCGATCCCTTCCTTGAAGGTGATCGTCACCTTCAGATGATCGGTCTTCCGCCGGAAGGTCCACTCAAATGGCTCGACAGCATCTCCGTCGAGTAACTCTTCGTAGTAGCGCGGCCATTTGATCCGGAGTCGGACCAAGACGTGGCTTTCCGGCTCTTGAGCCTCGTAGAAGTGGACAAAGGTGCGAAGTGAGTGGCCCTCCCAGTCGGTGGTGACGGGAAATCGGGTCCCTGGGACTGGCCCTTGCTCTGTCACCTCGAACGAGCGCGCGACCACATCTACTCTGGATTGGTACCCCACCGTCGACTGCTGCGTGGCACTGCCAGGATGCTCCGTGCGGTAGCAGCGATGCCAGAAGAACTCCAGTGGCTCAGGCCCGACTTGAAGAGTGAACCACCGCGTGATGACGGCGTCGCCCTTCTTGCTGACGGTGATTTCCTCGACCCAGTCTTTGATGCGAAATGACTTCTCGTGCTGGCGTTGGACGAGCTCATCTCCGTATCGATCCAGGATGGTGCTCAGGTCGGCGACCTGGCCATAGAGCCGTCGCCGGTCCAGACCTAGCGCCAGAACGGTCAGGAACAGCACGCACGTCAGCAAGGTCCCTGCTCCGATCGCGATCACGGCCTGGCTCACCACGACCCCGAGACCGAGGACGGCGCCGGCGAAACCGCCGATCGCGACCACCATGCGTGCGAGGCCGAACCGCCGGATGAGGTCTTCGAGTCCGCCGACGAACGCGCTCCAAAGTTCCATGGCGGGACAAGCTACAGACGTGACTGTCTCTGGTTCGCGCCCCGATCGCGTCGCAACGATCATGCGCCGCGACGCGAGTCGCGACCCAACAGGTCGGGTTGTCGCGCCATCGGCCGGCAGCCGCTACTTCACCGCGCGGATGCCGACGACGCGCTTGGCGCTGACGAAGACGTCGTGGTCGGCGAAGTGCGCCTTCGCGGCGGCGCGGAAGCGGTCCTCGAGCTCCGGCTCGTAGAGGTTGTACGACGACCAGTAGCCGATGAGGCCCTCGGCGGAGTCGAAGCGCATCTCGTCGGTGAACTCGAAGCGCTCGACGCTGGAGAACCGCGCCTCGCACCAGCGCGGCGCGTCGTCCTCCATGAACCGCTGCGCCGGGGTCTTGCCCGGGATCGGCTCGCCCTTGAGGCCGAAGTGCAGCTCGCGCAGCTCGCGGTTGTTGGCCTGCGAGGGGCCGCAGAAGAAGAGCGTCCCGCCCGGCTTGAGCAGCTCGTGGATGCGCCCGATCAGCCGCTCCTGGTCCTCGGCGTAGTAGAGCGCGTAGCAGCTCAGCGCGCGGTCGAAGCCGCCGTCGCAGTCGCGCCCGACGAGGTCGTCGAAGCGGCCGGCGAGCGTCCGGACGTTCGGCAGCCCCGCCTCGTCGATGACCGCCAGCGACTCCGGCGCGGCGTCGACCGCCAGGACCGACGCGACCTGCGGTGCGAGGCGCAGCGTCTGCTGCCCGGTGCCGGCGCCCAGCTCGAGGACGCGATCCCCGGCTTCGGCGCCCAGGAGCTCCAGCGCCCAGCCGGTCATGTCGCCGGTCGAGTAGCGGCGGTGCGCGGCGTTGCGCGCCTCGAGCGCGGCGGTATCCGTGTCAAATCGACCGATCTTGCTCATTTTGTAAGACTCCGTCGTCTCGCGATGGGTACCGCAACGCATCATGGCGTCGACGGTGTCGAGGTCGGGTCGTATCACCTCGGGCGCCTCGCGGCGTTCCTGGGCGCTGATCTGCTCGGCGCGCTCGACGAGCTGCACGACGGCGACCTGCTGCGCCGGATGGAGGCGCAGCTCGCCGGCGAGCCGACCTGGCAGACGAAGCGCTTCGGCTCCGTCTGGGACCTGCGGCTCTACCGGATCGGCCTCTACGCGCTCGTCCGCGCGACGCGGCCGGGCGTCTTCGTCGAGACCGGCGTCCTGCACGGGCTGACGTCCGCCTTCCTGCTCGAGGCGCTGGAGCGCAACGGCGAGGGCCGGCTGCTGTCGGTCGACCTGCCGTCCTACGCCGAGACCGGCCCCGCCAACGCCGACGGCTACGACGCGACGCTCCCGCCCGGCCGCGAGCCCGGCTGGGCGGTGCCCGACGACCTGCGCGGCCGCTGGGACCTGCACCTCGGCGCGTCGCTGGAGGTGCTCCCGCGCGCGCTGCCGTCCGGCGGCATCGGCGCGTTCCTGCACGACTCCGAGCACACGGAGGCGACGATGCGCGGCGAGCTCGAGCTGGCGTGGGAGGCCCTGCGGCCCGGCGGGCTGCTCATCTGCGACAACGCGCTCGACACGACCGCGTTCGAGGACTTCTGCCGGCGGGTCGTCCGGGAGCCGCTGATGCTCCCGGCACCCGACCTTCGCCCAGCCAAGGAGGTTCGATGGGGACTGATACGGCGCTGAGCTGGCGCTTCTCGGCCGCGGATCTGCACGGCGCCGCGGCGTTCTTCGACGAGCACGGGTTCGTGGCCTTCGACGACCTGCTCGACGACGACGACGTGGCGCGCCTGCGCGACGCCTACGAGCAGTGCGTGGCCGAGGGGACGATCACCCGGCGCGAGCACGGGATGGTGGTCGAGAACGACGCGATCTACCTGCACCCCGTCTTCCGCGAGTACGTCGAGTCGCCGCGGATCGTCGCGGCGGCGAGCGCGGTGCTCGGCGGCAGACCGGTCGAGCTGCAGCACTGCAAGATCGCGCAGCGCACCCTCGAGGACTCGGGCGAGGGCGCGCTGGAGTGGCACCAGGACTTCCCGTTCTTCCCGCACACCAACTACGACCTCGTGGCGGTGCTCATGCACCTCGACGAGGAGACCGTCGAGTCGGGGCCCGTCCACGTCATCCCGGGCAGCCACCGGCGCGGCCCCGTCTCGCACGTCGACCCCGAGACCGGCGAGTTCGCCTACGCGATCACGACCGACGACGCGCCGCCCCGCGAGCCGGGCGTGCTGCTCACCGGGCGCGCCGGGCAGGTGACGCTCCACCACGGCTGCACGATCCACGGCTCGGCGCCGAAGACGAACCGCACGCCGCGGCGGATCCTCATCCCGCAGTACCGCGCGCAGGACGCGATCCAGCTCGCCGGGGTGATCTGGCGCTGCACCGGCCACCAGGTCATGGAGCGTGTCGAGCCGCGCACCGCCCGGCTCGTCGACGGCACGGTCATCGAGCTGCGCGGCAACGGCGGCCGGCTCTACGACCGCGAGCGACAGCTGGCGCCGACGACGTAGGCGGCCGGGGCGCGCTCAGGTGCGCGCCGGCGACAGCAGCCCGCTGCGGCGCGAGCGCCGCACCACCGTCGCGAGGGTCCGGTCGAACGCGAGCGCGTCGAACGGCGCCAGGCCGTCGGTGCGCTCGCGGTAGAACGCCTCGAGGCGCTCGGCCGCGGTCATGTGCTCCTCGCTCCACCAGAACGGGTGGATGAGCAGCTGGACGGTGTCGCACGGCGGCTCGCGCAGGACGGGGCGCGGGTCGCCGTGGCGCCAGGCGCCCGCCGAGTCGGCCAGGTAGCAGCGCATGAGCGGCGCGGCGTAGGCGTTGACCATGCCGCAGACCTCCGCCACCGGGTTCAGCGCGGCGACGAGCGGGTCGGCGGGCCGGTGGAACGAGATCGAGCGCACCTCCTCGCCGAGCACCGCCTCGAGGCGGTCGCGGCAGGCCGACACCTCGGGCGTGACGTCGCCGATGACGAGCCCCTCGACCTCGCCGCGGGGGCCGAGGTCCATGTGGAGGCCGACGTCGTGGCCCTGGTCGCGCAGCTCGGCGAGCGCGGCGCGCGACGAGGCGTGGTCGAGGTCGTAGAGCGGCGAGTCGACCATGACGAGGAACGTCGCCCGCACCCCCGCCTCGGCCTCGACGGCGCCGAGGGCGACGGCGCGCTCGAGCGAGAGGTCGATGTCGTGGCGGACGACGAGGCCGGGCGCGTCGACGCCGTCGGCCAGCAGCCGCACGACGTGGCGCTCGCGCGCGATCGCCAGCAGCTCGCGCAGGAAGTCGTAGGTGAAGTCGCCGGACCAGCCGCTCACGCCACGACCTCCGCGAGGTCGCAGACGCGCGCGCCGCCGCCGTCGGCGGCCAGGCGGTCGGCGAGGTCGAGGAAGGCGGTCATCGTGCCGGGGCCCTGGGTGCGGAAGCGCGCCGCCTGCGCCTCGGTGACCTCGGACAGCGCGTGCTCGGACTTCAGCCGCTCGTACGGCTCGAAGGCGCGGGAGTTCAGCCAGACGTGCACGGGATGGAAGTCGAAGATCCGCAGGCCGGGGGCGTCGACGA
This sequence comes from Capillimicrobium sp., assembly GCA_035761245.1. Taxonomy (GTDB): domain Bacteria; phylum Actinomycetota; class Thermoleophilia; order Solirubrobacterales; family Solirubrobacteraceae; genus Capillimicrobium. Next base: position 9,553 of record DASTRJ010000121.1, read on the forward strand.
GGGCGGCCGCGTTCCAGTCGGGCTCGGGCGAGTACATCTCCATGTTGTCCTGCCAGACGTACGGGAGGCGCAGAAGTCGCCCTGCCGGCGACCATTGCACCACGGGCTCCACGTGCTCGGCGTGCGGCAGGAACAGCGAGAGGTCGATCTCGACGCCGCCGCCGCGGATGAGCTCGTCGTGCAGCGGCGTCGACTGCAGCAGGCAGTGGGTGCGGACCGCCCTGGCCTCGGGCACGAGCTCCCGGCAGTGCGCGACGACCTCGGCGGGCGTGGCGCCGTGGCTGGAGCCGGGGAGGAAGTTCGGGTGGATGCCCAGCTCGAAGAGGTCGGGCCGCTCGCGCAGCCGCTCGATCGCCGGGCTGGCGTGCGTGACGAACCAGGTCGCCTTGACCTCGCGCGCGAGCAGCGCGTCGGCGGCCGCGTCGATCATGAAGTCGGGCGCCCAGTCGACGTCGAGCGTGATCGCGGCGCGGCTCATGCGGGGGCGAGCTCCCGGGCGAGGCCCGCTTCGAAGGCGATCGGCTCCGGCACGCCGAGGACGGCGGCGCACTTCGTGCGGTCGGCGGCGAAGCTCGGCGCGTCGCCCTCGCGCGGCTCGAGGACCGGCTCACGGCCCAGCACGCGCCCGATCGCGGCGGCCATCTCGGCGATGCCGAGGGCCTGCGGCCCGCCGACGTTGACGAGGTCGAGCTCGCCGGCCGCCGGCGGGCGCCGCACGGCGGCGATGACGGCGCGCGCCACGTCGGCGGCGTGGATCGGGCTCGTGACCATCCCGCGCTCGCCCTGGACGTGGACGGGGCGGCCGGCCTCGACGCGGCCGATCAGGTCGCTGACCAGCCGCTCGTCGCGCACCGCGCCGTAGGTCGTGAAGATCCGCAGCGCCCGCGTGGGGAAGAGGGCCGCGTAGGGCGCGGCGAGCAGCTCGGCCGAGCGCTTGGAGGCCGAGTAGATCGAGCGGCAGCGCACGGGCGCGTCCTCGGTGAGCGGCGTCGCCCGCGGCTCGTAGACCGTCGCCGTGGAGGCGAGCACGAACTGCCCGGCCCCGGTGCGCGCGGCGTGGTGCAGCAGCGCGGCGGTGGCGTCGACGTTGATCGCCACCACGCCGGGCGCGCAGGCGGGGAAGTCGCGGTACTCGCGCGCCTGGGCGAGGTGCACGACGGCGTCGAGCCCGCCGGGCAGCGCGGCGGCGAACCCGGGCTGCGCGAGGTCGGCCTCGATCGTCGTCACGCCCGGCAGCGGACGCCGCGCGACCGCCAGCAGCTCCCAGTCCGCCGGCGCCTGGCGCACGACCTCCCGACCGATCAGCCCGGTCGCGCCGGTGAGCAGGATCCGCATCGCGCCGGAGGGTACGCGACCCGCACGCCGCAACTCCCGCCCCTAGGCTCCGTCTGCCTCTACGGACCATGTGCGGCATCTCCGGCATCCTCAACCTCGACGGCGATCCCGTCCCGCCGCGCGTGCTGCGCGCGATGGCCGACGCCATCCGCCATCGCGGGCCGGACGGCGACGGCACCTTCGTCGACGGGGCGCTCGGCTTCGGCCACCGCCACCTGCGGATCATCGACCGCTCGCCCGAGAACGCGCAGCCGATGGCCACGCGCGACGGCCGCTTCGTCCTCACCTACAACGGCGAGGTCTACAACTTCGCGGAGCTGCGAGCCGAGCTGGAGGCGCGCGGCTGGGCGTTCCGCACCCGCGGCGACACCGAGGTCGTCCTGTACGCGCTGGCCGAGTGGGGCGAGCAGGCGCTCACGCGCTTCAACGGCATGTTCGCGCTCGCGCTCTGGGACCGGGAGCGCCGGGAGCTGCTGCTCGCGCGCGACCGCTACGGCATCAAGCCGCTCTACTGGACGCGCCAGGGCGACACCGTCCTGTTCGGCAGCGAGATCAAGGCGCTGCTCGCGCACCCGGCGATGCGCGCCGAGATGGACCACGAGGCGCTGCTCGAGTACCTCACGTTCCAGAACCTCTTCACGCAGCGCACGCTGTTCCGCGGGGTGCGGCTGCTGCCGCCGGGAGCGTCGATGACGATCCGCGCGGCGGACCGCGAGGTCGGCCCGATCCGCACCTACTGGGACTTCGACTTCCGCGAGCCCGACGGCGCCGGCCGCGCCGACGAGCGCGAGTACGTCGAGGAGCTCGACCGCCTCTTCCGCCAGGCCGTCAACCGGCAGCTCGTCGCCGACGTCCCGGTCGGCTCCTACCTGAGCGGCGGCATGGACTCGGGCTCCATCACCGCGCTCGCCGCCCCGCAGTTCGAGGACGGCTTCTCGTCGTTCACCGTCGGCTTCGACCTGTCGTCGGCATCGGGCATGGAGCTCGCCTTCGACGAGCGGCCGAAGGCCGAGCGCATGTCGTACCTGTTCGGCACCGAGCACTACGAGATGGTGCTGAAGGCCGGCGACCTCGAGCGCGTGATGCCGGCGCTGACCTGGCACCTCGAGGACCTGCGCGTCGGCCAGTGCTACCCGAACTACTACGCCGCGCGCCTGGCCTCGAAGTTCGTCACCGTCGTGCTCTCGGGCGCCGGGGGCGACGAGCTGTTCGGCGGCTACCCGTGGCGCTACTACCGGGCGGTCGTCAACGACTCGTTCGACGACTACGTCGGCAAGTACTACGGCTTCTGGCAGCGCCTGCTGCCGCCCGACCAGATCGAGCGGGTCTTCGCCCCGATCTGGGGCGACGTGCGCGACGTCGACACGCGCGAGATCTTCGCCGGGGCGTTCGCCACCCACGCGCCGCAGCTCACGCGGCCGGAGGACTACATCAACCACTCGCTCTACCTCGAGGCGCGCACGTTCCTGCACGGCCTGCTGCTCGTCGAGGACAAGCTGTCGATGGCGCACTCGCTGGAGACGCGGCTGCCGTTCCTCGACAACGACCTCGTCGACTTCGCGCAGACCGTCCCCGTCGGGCTGAAGCTCGGCAACCTCGGCGAGGTCGTCCGGCTCGACGAGAACGAGCCGGGCTGGAAGACCGAGCGCTTCTTCCGCAACGCCCGCGACGGCAAGCTCATCCTGCGCCAGGCGATGGAGCGCCACGTCCCCGCCGACGTCACGGGACGCGAGAAGCAGGGCTTCGCGGCACCGGACGCCTCGTGGTTCCGCGGCGAGTCGATCGACTACGTCCGCCGCGTGCTCCTCGACGACGGCGCCTGCATCTACCGTTACCTCGACCGGCCCGCGGTCGAGGCGCTCGTCGGCGAGCACCTGCGCGGCGAGGCCAACCGCCGCCTGCTGATCTGGTCGCTGCTCTCGCTGGAGCAGTGGTGCCGGACGTTCCTGGGCTGACCCGCACCGCGACTCCGGCACCCGGCGCCGCGTTCACACCAGTGCCGTGCGCCTGGTCCTCGCCGTCCTGCTGACGCTCCTGCTGCTGCCCGCCGCCGCCCGGGCCGAGTCCTGGCAGGCGTCGTGCGTGGAGGGCACCGACGGCCCGACGTGCGACTTCTTCACGGGCGTCGTCGACCACGTCACCGACGGCGACACGCTCGTCGTCGACCTCGGCGACCGCGTCGAGCGCGTCCGGATCACCGGCGTGCAGGCGATGGAGCAGACCGTCCACGGCCGCGACCCGCTGCTGCGCCGGGGCGAGTGCCACGCCCTCGAGGCCACCGACCGGCTCGAGCAGCTGATCGCCGAGGCCGGCGGCGCAGTGCGCGTGTCCGCCCAGGACCCCAACGACCACTCGGGCGTGCGCGCGCGGCGCTCGGTCGCGCTGTGGATCGGCGGCCAGTGGGTCGACGTCGGCTCGACGGTGATCTCCGAGGGGCTGGCGCTGTTCCTGCCCAACGGGCGCGAGTGGGCGTGGAACGGCCGCTACAGCGTCCTCGCGCAGCAGGCCGCCGCCGCGGGCGCCGGCATCTGGAGCACCGAGTCGTGCGCGCCCGGGCCGCCGGCCTCGCTGAAGGTCTGGGTGAACGCCAACGCCCGCGGCGACGACGCCCGCCATCCCGAGGGCGAGTGGGTCGCGATCAAGAACGCCGACCCCGTCGCGCCGATCGACCTCAGCGGCTGGTGGGTGCGCGACTCGAGCCTGCACCGCTTCACGTTCACGCCGGGCTCGATCGTCGCTCCGGGCGAGACGGTCAAGGTCTACGTCGGCCCGAAGGACGACGGCAGCCTCTCCTTCGGCGTGCGCAAGCCGCTGTTCGAGAACGCCGACACGGGCGGTCGCGCCCGCGGCGACGGGGCCTACGTCTTCGACCCCGACGGGGACCTGCGCGCCTGGCAGCAGTATCCGTGCCGGTTCGCGTGCGCCGACCCGCGCGCCGGCGCCGTCCGGCTGCGCCCGCTGCTGCGCGACGGCGCCGTGGCGATCCGCAACGTCGCCGCCGTGCCGGTCGACCTCGACGGCACGCGCCTCGTGGTGCGCGAGCGTGACGGCGAGCTCGCGACGGAGCGCGCGCACGAGGTCGGCCCCGGCGCCGTGCTCGCCCCCGGCGGGGAGATCCGGCTCGCCGTCGGACCGCTGCGCGCCGCCGGCGACGTCGTGCGGCTCGAGACCTACGACAAGATCCGGATCGCCTGCGCCGGCTGGGGCGACGAGCGCTGCGCCGTTTGACGGCGGCGGCCGCGTGGGAGCCCGCACGCCATGAAGATCGGCTACTTCCTGTCGTGCGAGGAGTACGCGCCCACCGAGCTGCTGGCCCAGGCGCGTCGCGCCGAGGAGGCCGGCTTCGAGGGCCTGTGGATCTCCGACCACTACCACCCCTGGATCGACGAGCAGGGCGAGTCGGCGTTCGTGTGGTCGATGATCGGCGCGCTGTCGCAGGTCACCGAGCGGATCCCCGTCACGACCGGCGTGACGTGCCCGACCATGCGCATCCACCCGGCGGTCATCGCGCAGGCCGCCGCCACCAGCCAGGTGCTGCTCGGCGGCCGCTTCCGCTTCGGCGTCGGCAGCGGCGAGGCGCTCAACGAGCACATCCTCGGCACGCACTGGCCGGAGGCCGACGTGCGGCTGGAGATGCTCGAGGAGGCGATCGAGGTCATCCGCGGCCTCTGGGAGGGCGGCCAGTACAGCCACCGCGGCCGCCACTACACCGTCGAGAACGCGCGCATCTACACGCTGCCCGAGAGCCCGCCGCCGATCTACGTCTCGGGCTTCGGGCCCAAGTCGGTCGACCTCGCCGCCCGGATCGGGGACGGGTACGTGACCACGTCGCCGGACGACCTCATCCAGCGCTTCCGCGACAACGGCGGCGGCGACAAGGTCGTCCAGGCGGGCACGAAGGTCTGCTACGGCCCCGACCGCGACGAGCGGGTGAAGACGATGCACCGGCTGTGGCCCAACGAGGCGATCCCCGGCGAGCTGGCCCAGGTCCTGCCGAACCCCGCGCACTTCGAGCAGGCCGCCGAGAACGTCACCGAGGAGATGATCGCCGAGTCGGTGCCGTGCGGCCCGGACCTCGACCAGCACGTCGAGATGATCCGGCAGTACGCCGACGCCGGCGTGGACGAGCTCTACCTCCAGCAGGTGGGCGGCCTGACCGACGAGTTCTTCGACGCGTACGCGAAGGAGATCCTGCCGAGGTTCCGGTAGCTCCGGCAGCGCCCATACCATCTGGCGCTGCCATGTCCGAGATCCGCCTGCAGGAAGCCTTCCAGACCGCGCTCGACCTCCCGCCCGACACCGACTGGGAGTCGCTCGCCTACGCGCAGCACGAGCACTGGGACTCGCTCGGTCACATGGCGCTCGTCGCCGAGATCGAGGAGGCGTTCGACATCATGATGGAGACCGACGACGTGATCGCCATGAGCAGCTACCCGGTCGCCAAGGAGCTGCTGAAGACGCGCTACGACGTCGCGTTGTGAGACCCTGCGGGTCCTCACACGCGACGGCGACGACCCGTCGGGAGGCATCGTCGTGAGTGTCGCGCTCGTCACCGGCTCCACTCGCGGCATCGGCCTCGCCACCGCGCGGCGGCTGGCGGAGGACGGCTTCACCGTCGTGGTCAACGGCACCGACGAGGCCGCGGCGCGCGAGCGCGCCGACGAGCTCGGGGGCGACGCGCTGGCCTTCGACGTGTCGGACGCCGACGCCGTCAACGCCGCGGTGCGCGAGCTGTTCCAGCGCCACAAGCGCCTCGACGTGCTCGTCAACAACGCCGGCGTCCTCGACGACGCGCTGCTGGGGATGATCAAGCCCGAGCGGACGTTCGCGATCAACACGATGGGCGTGCTGAACACGATGCAGGCGTGCGCGCGGCTCATCGCGCGCGGCGGCGGCGGCTCGATCGTCAACGTGGCGTCGATCATCGGCGTCACGGGCAACGTCGGCCAGGTCGCCTACGGCGGCTCGAAGGCCGCCGTGATCGGCATGACGAAGAGCGCGGCCAAGGAGCTCGCCCCGAAGCAGATCCGCGTCAACGCGGTCGCTCCCGGGTTCATCGACACGGACATGACGCGAGCGCTGCCGAAGGAGACGTTCGACGAGCGCGTGGCGAGCGTCGGCCTCGGCCGTGCCGGCACGCCGGAGGAGGTCGCGGACGCGATCGCGTGGCTGGCGTCCGATCGCGCGCGCTACGTCACCGGCCAGGTGATCGGGGTCGACGGGGGGATGGTCATCTGAGGGAGCTGCTGGCCAACGGCGCCGCCGACGCGCCCGCGCTGCTCGACGGCGACCGCGTCTGGACGTACGCCGAGCTGCGCGAGAAGGTCGACGCGATCGCCGCGCTGATGTCCGGGCGCGAGCTCGCGCTCGTGCGGGTGGGGCCCGACGCGCTCTCCGCGATCGGCGCGCTGGCCGCGCTGGCAGCCGGCCACGCGGTCATCCTGCTCGAGGCGGGGGCCGACCCGGCGCACATCCTCGAGCGCTACGACCCGCGCTACGTCGTGGAGGACCGCGAGGTGAAGGTGCGCGAGGACGCGGCGCCCGCCGAGCTGCACCCCGACCTGCGGCTGCTGCTCTCGACCTCCGGCTCCACCGGCTCGCCGAAGCTCGTGCGCCTCACCGCGCGCAACGTGCTCGCCAACGCGTCGTCGATCGCGACGTACCTCGGGCTCGATCCGGGCGAGCGCGCGATCGCGTCGCTGCCGATCTCGTACTCCTACGGGCTGTCGGTGCTGACGTCGCACCTCCACGCGGGGGCGAGCGTCGCCTTCACGCCGCACTCGGTGATCCGCCCGGAGTTCTGGGACGACGTCCGCCGCCACGAGGCGACGTCGTTCGCCGGCGTGCCCTACTCGTACGCGATGCTGGAGCGGATCGGGATGCGTGACATGCGGCTGCCGTCGCTGCGCACGATGACCCAGGCCGGCGGCCGGCTCGACCCCGCGATCGCCCTGCGCTACGCGGAGCGGGCGCGCTTCTTCGTCATGTACGGGCAGACGGAGGCGACGGCGCGGATCGCCTACGTCCCGCCCGAGCGGCTGCGCGAGAAGGCCGGCTCGATTGGCATCGCGATCCCGGGCGGCGCGCTGCGCGTCAGCGACGACGGCGAGCTGATCTACTCGGGCCCGAACGTGATGATGGGCTACGCCGAGACGCGCGCCGACCTGGCCCGCGGCGACGAGCTGCACGGCGTGCTGCCGACCGGGGACCTCGGCAGCGTCGACGACGACGGCTTCTTCTCGGTGACGGGCCGCCTGAAGCGGATCGCCAAGGTCTTCGGGCAGCGCGTCAACCTCGACGAGGTCGAGGCGGCGGTCGACGGTCCGGCGGGCGCCGTGGCGGCCGAGGACGCGATCGACGTCTACGCCGAGCGCGGGGCGGACGCGCGCGCGCTCGCGCGCCGCTTCCGGCTGCCGCCGCGCGCGTTCCGCGTGCACGAGGTCGACGCGCTGCCGGTCAAGCCGTCGGGGAAGGTCGACTACGCGGCGCTCGCCGATGGCTGAGTACGCGACACCGCAGGCCGAGAAGTCGGCGCGCCTGGCCGCCGAGCTGACGCGGCTCACGCACCATCACCGCGAGCGCTGCGAGCCGTACCGCCGGATCGTCGACGCGGTGGCGCCGGGCTTCGACGCGGCGGCGACGCCCGCCGACGTGCCGCACCTCCCCGTCTCGCTGTTCAAGACGCACGAGCTGCGCTCGGTCCCCGCCGACGAGGTCTTCAAGACGCTGACGTCGTCGGGCACGACCGGCCAGCTGCCGAGCCGCGTCTTCCTCGACCGCGCGTCGGCCGCCGCCCAGACGCGCGCGCTCGCCGCGACGATGCAGCACTGGCTGGGGCCGAAGCGGCTGCCGATGCTCATCGTCGACACCAAGACGGTGCTCAAGGACCGCACCCAGTTCTCCGCGCGCGGCGCCGGCATCCTCGGCATGGCGCCGTTCGGGCGCGACCACCTGTACCTGCTCGACGCCTCCGCGGAGGAGCGCGACGCGTGGCTGGCCAAGCACGAGGGCGAGCCGGTGCTCGTCTTCGGCTTCACGTTCATGGTGTGGGAGCACCTGCCGGCCGGCGTCGACCTGGGCGGCGGCGTGCTGATCCACTCGGGCGGCTGGAAGAAGCTCGTCGACCGGGCGGTGACGCCGGCGGCGTTCAGGGCCGAGGTGCGGGAGCGCACGGGGATCGAGGGCGTCCACAACTTCTACGGGATGGCCGAGCAGACCGGGACGGTGTACGTCGAATGCGAGCACGGCGTGCTGCACGCGCCGGACTCGGGCGACGTCGTCATCCGCGACCCGGTCACGTGGGAGCCGGCGGCGCGCGGGGAGGAGGGCGTCGTCGAGGTCGTCAGCGTGCTCCCGGAGTCCTATCCCGGCCATGCGCTGCTGACCGAGGACCTCGGCCGCGTCGTGGCGGTCGACGACTGCCCGTGCGGCCGGCTCGGCCAGGCGATCGAGATCCTCGGCCGGATCCCGAAGGCGGAGCTGCGCGGCTGCAGCGACACGGCGAGCCCGCTGGTGCCGGCGGCCGCGTGATGCGCGTCGAGACGCTCGTCCCCGCCCGCGGCGAGGCGGAGCTCGAGGCGCTGGCCGCCGAGCTCGCGGCGGCGCCGAGCGCGGAGCCGTTCGCGCCCGAGCTGATCGACTTCTGCCACGGCGTGTCGCGCGCGCTGTTCGCCGACCCGCGCGCCAAGCGCCACCCCGAGCTCGTGCCGCTCGCGTCGTTCCTGCGCCGGGCGTCGGTCACGGAGCTGGCCGAGCAGTTCGCGGCGGCCCAGGAGGGCGCCGACGTCGTCCGCGTCCCCCGCGGGCTGGCGTTCCACGTGCCGCCGTCGAGCGTCGACACGATGTTCGTGTACTCGCTCGCCGTCTCGCTGCTCGTCGGCAACCGCAACGTCGTGCGCCTGTCGCAGCGGCGCACGGAGACGACGGAGGTGCTCGTCGACGCGCTGAACGCGGTGGCGGCGGACCATCCGGCGGTCGCGCGGGCGCTTGCCGTCGTGTCGTACGGCCACGAGCTGGAGCCCAGCGCGGTGCTGTCGGCGCACACCGACGTGCGCGTCATCTGGGGCGGCGACGCGACCATCGAGACGATCCGGGCGCTGCCGCTCGCGCCGCACGCGACGGAGCTGCTGTTCGGCGACCGCTTCTCGCTGGCGGCGGTGGCGGCCGACTCGCCGGAGGACGACCTGCCGCGCCGCCTGTTCAACGACGCCTACTGGTTCGACCAGCGCGGCTGCTCCTCGCCCCGGCTCGTGGTGGCGGTCGGCGAGCCGGAGGCGGCGTGGGGGACGCTCGAGCGGCTCTTCGACGGCCTGCGCGACGAGGTGGGCGCGCGCGGCTACGCGCTCGAGCTCGGGGCAGCGATGGCGAAGCGCGCGTACGCCTACGGCGCGCTTGCCGACCGGCCGGTGCGCCGCTACCGCGACCTCGGCAACGAGCTCACGGTGATCGAGCTGGCGAGCCTCGAGCGCTTCGACCGCACGCACCCCGGCGCCGGGCTGTTCTTCGCGGCGACGCTGCCGTCGCTCGAGCAGCTCGCGGAGCTCGTCGTCCGCAAGGACCAGACCATGACGGTGAGCGGCTTCGCGGGCGACGAGGTGGCCCGGTTCGTCCGCGCCGCCAACGGCCGCGGCATCGACCGCATCGTGCCGTTCGGCGAGGCGCTGACGTTCGGGCGCTTCTGGGACGGCTACGACCTGCTCGCGGAGCTGACGCGGAGGGTGCACGCCCCGTGAGCCGCTCGATCTCCCCGACCGCCGAGATCGCCGAGGGCGTGGTGATCGACGCCGACGAGGTCTACATCGGCGACGCGGTGAAGCTGCTGCCCGGCACGGTGCTGAAGGGCGAGTCGATCCGGGTCGACCGCCGCGCCGAGCTCGGCCCGGACGTGCGCGTCGACTGCCGGGAGGTGGTCATCGGCGAGGAGACGATGCTGCGCCACCGCGTGACCGCGGCGGGGCTGCAGACGCCGGAGTCGCGGCTGGAGCTCGGGCGCCGGGTCCGGGTGTTCCAGGACACGTTCCTGAACCCGTCGATGCCGCTGACCGTCGGCGACGAGTCCGGCCTCGGCGGCCGCTCGCTGATCTTCACCCACGCGGCCTGGCAGTCGATCCTCGAGGGCTATCCGGTCGAGTTCGCGCCGATCACGATCGGCCGCAACGTCTGGCTGCCGTGGCAGGTCTTCGTGCTGCCGGGCGTCGAGATCGGCGACGACGTGACGGTCGCCGCCGGCTCGGTGGTCTCGCGCTCGATCCCCGGGGGCTCGCTCGCGGCGGGCTACCCGGCCCGAGTCCTCAAGCGCGCGCCCGACTACCCGCCCACGCCGTCGCCCGAGGAGCAGTGGGAGATCGCCCAGCGCGTCTTCCGCGACCTCGCGTGGTGGCTGGCCAAGCGCGGCGAGACGCTGACGATCTCCGAGTCCGACGACGTCCTCTCGCTCGGCCGGGTCGCCGTCGTCCGCGACGGCTCGACGCCCGTCCCCGACGGCGCCGAGGTCGTCGCCGCGCTCCACGGCCGGCCGACCGTCGCCGACGGCGTCACGTGGCTCGCGCTCCTCGACCGCGAGCGCGGCGGCCCGGAGACCGCGCTGGCCGAGACGGTCGCGGAGTTCGTCAGCCGCTACGGGCTGCGGTTCCAGCGGCTCTGACGCCGCCCGCGGCGGCCGCGTGTCGAGTTCGTTGCCGTACGGGCAACGAACTCGACACTCGATCGCGCGCCGGGGCCCGGCGCGGCCGGTCGTCCGTCCAGCGCCGAACGGGTAGTCGCCCCTCCATGGAGCTCTGCGTGATGATCGAGGGCCAGGAGGGCGAGACGTGGGAGCAGTGGCGCGCGATCGCGGCCGCGTGCGAGGAGCACGGGATCCCGGCGCTGTTCCGTTCCGACCACTACCTGCCGCTCGACGGGCACCTCGAGCGCGGGGCGCTCGACGCGTGGACGACGATCGCGGCGCTCGCGGCGATCACGACGAACCTCAGGCTCGGCACCCTGGTGTCGCCGGCGACGTTCCGCCATCCGTCGGTGCTCGCGAAGTCGGTCGTCACCGCCGATCACGTCTCGGGCGGCCGGGTCGAGCTCGGGCTGGGCGCCGGGTGGCACCTGGGCGAGCACAAGGCGTACGGCTTCCCGTTCGCCGGCGTCGCGGAGCGCTTCGACGTGCTCGCCGAGCAGATCGAGATCGTGCACTCGCTGTGGGGCGACGCCGCGTTCGAGTACCACGGCCGGCACTACCGGCTCATGGGCGTCGACGCTCGGCCCAAGCCGGTCCAGCGGCCGCATCCGCCGCTCATCGTCGGCGGCAACGCGAAGCCTCGGAGCGCGGCGCTGGCCGCCCGCTTCGCCGACGAGTACAACACCGTCTTCGCCACGCCGGCCGAGTGCTGCCGGCGGCGCGCCGCGGTCGCCCGGGCGTGGGCCGAGGCGGGGCGCGACCCCACCACGATGCGGTTCTCGCTCATGACCGGCTGCATCGTCGGCCGCCGGCGCGAGGACGTCCGCGCTCGGCTGCAGCGCCTGGAGGCCGAGCACGGGATGGAGCCGGCCGAGAGCTGGGTCGTCGGGACGTTCGACACGGCGGGCGCGCACCTCCGCGCCCTGCGCGAGGCGGGCGTGGACCGCGTCATGCTCCAGCTGCTGCTCCACGACGACCTCGAGCAGATCGCCTTCATCGGCGACGAGCTGCCCGCCGCGCTCGAACGCGTCTAGGCCCGCGCCCTCAGGACCGGACCCATTCGCCCAGCGCTCGCGCCGGATCGGCGGCGCGCGGCCACCGCGACGAGCTGGTCGAGCCGAGCGACACGAGCTCGTCGACCAGCGCCAGGGCCGCGCGATGCGCGTTCGCGTCGAGCGCGACGCGCGCGGCCCACGCGCCGGCCGCCTCGGGGGTCGCGAGGCCGAGCGCCGCGCGGCGGCCCGGCAGGGCGGCGCCGTGGCGGCGAGCGAAGGCGAGGCAGCGGTCGCGGCGCTCGCGCTCGACGGCGCGGCGTCCCGCCGTCCCGACGATCGCCGACGCGACCGGGTAGAGGTCCTGGCGGCGCACGTCGTCGATGCCGTCGTTGTACGTGCGCAGGAACGCGCCGATCGTCGGCGACACGCAGCGCGCGCGGTCGCTGAACGGCTCGTCGGCGAGCATCGAGGCGAGCTCCATCACGCAGACGCCGGCCGAGCGGGCGTGATGGCGCCCGCGGGCCAGGCGCACGGTCTGATGCGAGGGTGCGGTGGTCATCTCCGGTCTCCGTCCACGGCGTTGGCGAGCGCGAGCAGGCCGCCCGTGGCCAGCCCGAGCGTGGTGTGCCCGACGACCCCGCGCAGATGGCTCTCGACGGGGTAGTCGGTCATCTGCGAGATCGCGGTGCCCTCGTCGACGAGCAGGAACGCGGCCGCCGCCGTCGTCAGGCCCGCCCGCAGCGGCGCGACGCCGCGTCGCACGAGCGCCGCGGTGAGCGCGCCGTACGTGACCCCGAGCGTGCGGTGCACGGCGAAGCCGATCCGCCCTGCCGTCGCGTCGTCGACCTCCTTGCCGGCGACCTGCGCCAGCTGCTTGCCGAGCTGCACGAGCGTCCCGCCGGGCGCGAGCTCCTCCTCGCGCGCCCGGGACTCCTCGCTCTGGCGGGCATGGAACCAGGACGTCGCCTGGTCCATCGTGCGGCTGGCCGCATACCCGGCCAGCGCCCCCACCCCGATGTTGCCGGCAGCGCTCGTGGCCCCTCCCGGATCGCGCGATACGAGGCCGACCGTACTCCCGGCGGCGAGCGTTCGCGCGCCAACTCAGGGCGACGCGAGCAGGCGGCAGACGAGCTCTTCGTAGGCGTCCTTGAGGCGCTCGAGCTGCATCCCGCGGGCGAAGCGCTGGTGGCAGAACAGCTGCGCGTCGAGCGGGGCGAGGGCGACGTCGGCCGCGTAGTCGGCGTCGAGCTCGGGGTTCGCGTCGGCGAGCAGCGTGCGCGCGTGCAGCCAGCGGACGGCGCGGGGCTCGGAGCGGATCCACGCGCCCGCGCTCGTGGTCTCGGCGTTGAGCAGGATCGCGTGGTTGGCCTCGAGCCAGTCGAGCCAGGCGTGGCCGAAGGCGATGAGGCGCTCGCGCGGCGGCGCGCCCGGCCCCAGCGGCGGCGGGCCGGAGATCATCGCGTCCTGCAGCGCGCGGTCGCTCTCGTCGAGGACCGCCAGCGCGAGCGAGGCGCGGTCGCCGAAGCGGCGGAACAGCGTGCCCTTGCCGACGCCGGCCTCGGCGGCGATCGCGTCCATCGAGACGCACTCGACCCCGCGCTCGGCGAAGAGCCGCTGAGCGGCGGTGAGGATCCGCCGGCGGTTGCGCGCCGCGTCGGCGCGCTCTCGAGGCTCGGAGCCGATGACGGGGAGGTCCATGGTGTTCGACATCATCTTACGCGGACTGTAGTCCGGATACATGCTATCCTGCTCTGCGGGTAAACGGACCACAGTCCGAAACACGACTCCCAAGGAGCAGACATGGCCACCGACACCACCGTTCAGGACCGTCTCGCCGGCACCTGGAACTTCAACCCCGTCCACTCGTCGGCGTCCTTCGCCGTCAAGTACCTCGTCGCGCCGTTCCGCGGCCGCTTCGAGACCGTCGAGGCGACGCTCGCCGACGGCCGGCTGACCGGCAAGGTCGATGCGCGCACGATCGTCGTCCGCGACGAGAACCTCGCGGCGCACCTCCAGTCGCCGGAGTTCTTCGACACCGAGGCGCATCCGTACGTCGAGTTCGCCTCGCGCGAGCTGACCATCGACGGCGACGCCGTCACGCTGACCGGCGACCTCACGATCAAGGGCATCACGCAGCCCGTCACGGCGACCGGCACGATCGCCGGCCCGTCGCAGCACTTCGCCGGCCACACCGCGCTCGGCTTCGAGCTCGAGGCCACGATCGACCGCACGGCGTTCGGCCTGAACTGGAACGCCCCGCTGCCCAAGGGCGGCGGCCCGGCGCTGTCGAACGAGGTCAAGCTCATCGTCGAGCTCGAGTTCGTGCAGTCCTAGCGCCATGAGGATCCTCGCCATCTCCGGATCCCTGCGGCGAGACTCGCACAACACGGCCCTGCTCCGGGCGGCAGCCGAGCTGCTGCCGCCCGGGGTCGAGCTCGAGGTGTACGACCGCCTCAAGGAGATCCCTCCCTTCGACGACGACGACCGCCTCGCGGGGCGGCCGGCGCCGGTCGGCGACCTCTGGCAGGCGATCGAGGCGGCCGACGCCGTCCTGATCTCGACGCCGGAGTACAACCACTCGGTCCCGGGCCAGCTCAAGAACGCGCTGGACTGGATGTCGCGCCCGCTGGCCGAGAGCCCGCTGCGCAACAAGCCCGCCGCGGTCGTCGGGGCGAGCACCGGGATGTTCGGCGCGGTCTGGGCGCAGGCGGAGATGCGCAAGGTGCTGACCGCGATCGGCGCGCGGGTCATCGACGAGGAGCTGCCGGTCCCGATGGCCGACGAGCTGCTCGCCGGCGGCCGTCTCTCCGACCAGCAGATCGAGGCGCAGCTCGCGGCGATCGTCGAGCAGCTCGCCGATGCGGTCGCCGAGCGCGAGCGCGTCCTGGCGACGCGGGAGCGGGCCGCGTAGTGTCGTGTCCGGTTCGGGCGGCCTCGTCCGTCTGAACCGGTACATGACGACGATCGAGGCCATCTTCCACGAGCAGCGACGCCCGCTCCTGCGGCGCCTGCATCGCATGGTCGGCGACCCCGAGACGGCCGCCGACCTCTGCCAGGAGACCTTCGTCCGCGCCTGGCGCAAGGCGCCGCGCGAGGCGACGGCCGACCAGCACCGGCGCTGGCTGCACCGGACCGCGTCCAACCTCGCGATCGACGAGCTGCGGCGCCGCCGACTGCGCGATCACGCGCCGCTCGACCACGAGCGCTGGGGGCGCGACGACGCCAGCGTCGCCGACCGCCTCCACGCCCGCGAGGCGCTGGAGCGCCTCGCGCCGCACGAGCGGCTCGTGCTGCTCCTGCGCTTCGAGGCGGGGCTCAGCCACCGCGAGCTCGGCGCCCTGCTCGACATCTCCGAGGAGGCCGCCCGCAAGCGCGTCGAGCGTGCCCGCGCGGCCTTCTCCGCGGCCATGCGCGACGAGCGCGGCGACGGCGCCCCCGTCGTCCTCTTCCTGCGCGGCGAGTTCGCCGAGGCGCCGTTCCGCGCCTGGATCGAGGCGGCCGGCGGGCACTTCGAGCCGGTCGACCACCGCCAGGCGGAGCTGCAGCTCGCCACCGCGGACGCGCTCGTCCTCGGCGCCAGCTACCGCGACATCGACCCGTCGCTCTACGGCGAGCAGCCGCGCTTCGGGCTCGGCCCCACCGACCGCGACGCCGACCTCGCCGACCTGCGGGTGCTGAAGACCGCGCTCGCGCAGGACGTGCCGATCGTCGGGATCTGCCGCGGCCACCAGCTCATCAACATCGCCTACGGCGGGTCGCTGTGGCAGGACCTCCCGGCCGACGGCGCCGGCAGCCCCGACCACACCGGCGGCGGCCACCGGATCCGCACCGGCGAGCACAGCCTGTCACGGCGGGTGATGGGCCGGGAGGCCGAGGTCGCCAGCGAGCACCACCAGGCGGTGCGCCGGCTGGGGCGCGGGGTGCGTCCCAGCTCGATCTCGCCCGACGGCGTCGTCGAGATGGTCGAGGTGCCGTCGCGGCGCTTCGTGCTCGGCCTGCAGTGGCACGCCGAGCGCGAGGACATGGCGCACGCCGGTGCGGCGGTGGCCGAGGCGCTGGTCGCCGCGGCGCGCGCGGCGTAGGCGCTAGGAGCCCGGCGCGAGCCGGTAGAAGTGGTACGACCGCCAGGCGTCGACCTGGTGGTCCTCCTGGTCCACGACGTCCAGTCCCGCGCCTGCGAACAGCGCGACCGCCTCGTCGGGACCGAAGCGCTCCATGTGGAAGCGGTCCTCGGCGCCCTGCGGCACCTCGAGCGCCTCGTACCACGCGTGCGAGACGGCCGGCTTCGGCGCGCCCTCGCGCTTGTGCCCGAGGTACACGGAGATCGTGCCGCCGGGCCGCAGCACGCGGACGGCCTCGGCGAGCGCCGACGCCGGATCGACGAAGTGGTCGAGCGTCCCGGCGAAGAGCACCACGTCGAAGGAGGCGTCGGCGAAGGGCAGGTGCTCGGCGAGCGCCCGGAAGCGCTCGTAGAAGCCCTCGCGCTCGCCGACGAGCGGGTCGACGCCGATGAACCGGGTTCCCTCCTCGTGGGCGTCGAAGTACGCCGGCCACGGCTGCGGCCCGCAGCCGACGTCGAGGACCTCCCCGTGCAGGCGGGAGAACCGCGAGAAGCGCGCGACGTCCTCCCGATCGCCGACGCCGAGATTGTGCTCGGGGTCGGCCTCGTAGCTCACCGCGCCGTTGGCCTGCAGGAGCTCCCAGGTCTCCCACTGGCCGGGCGTCCACGTCTCGCGCGGCGGCGTCAGGTCCCAGGCGAACGGGAGCCGGCGGTACAGCGCCCCGCACGCGGGGCAGGTGACGGCGTCGCCCTCGAGCGGGGGCAGCGCGGCGCGGCAGGCGGGGCAGGCAAGCTCCATGGCGTGCCGGACGGTAGCGGCCCCGCCGCCGCGCGCACCGCGTCAGGCGGTCGCCATCTCCTGCTGGGGCGCCGCCGGCCGGCCGGCCCGCGCGCTGAGCGCCGCGAGCACGAGCCCCGCCACGACCAGCGCCGCGCCGACGACGAAGGCCAGCCGGTAGCCGCCGGTGAGCGCGGCCGCCGTCGCCGACCCGCCCTCGAGCAGCGACTCGGTCCGGTCGGTCGAGAGGGTCGCCAGGATCGCGAGCCCGAGCGCGCCGCCGACCTGCTGGCTCGTGGAGACGAGCCCGGACGCCAGCCCGGAGTCCTCGGCCGTCGCCTCCGACATCGCGAGCGTCGTCACCGCGGGGAAGACGACGCCCGCGCCGATGCCGAGCAGCAGCATCGCCGGCAGCATGTCGACCGCGTACGTGCCGTCGACGGGCAGGCGCGCGAACAGCAGCAGCCCGGCGACGACGAGCGCGAGCGCCGGCACCAGCGTCCGCCAGGCGCCGAAGCGCAGGACGAGCCGCGCCGACACGCCGAGCGACATGACGGCGATCGACAGCGCGACCGGCAGGAACGCCAGCCCGATCTCGATCGCGTCGTAGCCGTGGACGCGCTGCAGGTACAGGACGCCGAGGAAGAACATCCCGAACAGGCCGGCGACGGTGAGCGCCATCACGACGTTCGCGGTCGAGACCGTCCGTGAGCGGAAGGCGCCGAGCGGCACCAGCGGATGCCGGGCGCGCGACTCGCGGACGACGAACGCGGTCAGCAGCGCGATCGACAGCGCTCCCAGGCCCAGCGTCTGCGCGGACGCCCAGCCCGCGTCGGAGGCCTTGACGATCGTGTAGACGGTCAGCATCACGGCGGCCACGAGGAGCACCGCGCCGGGGGAGTCCGCGCCGCGCTCGAGCCCGAGCGGCTCGTCGCGCTGCAGGATGCGGCCCGCGGCGAGAGCGGTCGCGACGCCGATCGGCACGTTGACGAAGAAGATCCAGTGCCAGCTCAGCGCGTCGGTCAGCACGCCGCCGGCGAGCAGGCCGATGGATGCGCCGGCCGCGGCGACGAAGCTGTAGATGCCGATCGCCCGCGCCTGCTCGGCCGGCTTCGGGAAGAGGGTGACGATCATCCCGAGGATCACCGCCGAGCTCAGCGCGCCGCCGACGCCCTGGACGAAGCGGGCGGCGATGAGCGCAGCCTGGCTCTGGGCGAGCCCGCAGGCCAGCGAGGCGAGGGTGAAGACGGCCAGCCCGATGACGAAGAGCCGCTTGCGGCCGAGGAGGTCGCCGAGCCGGCCGGAGAGCAGCAGCAGGCCGCCGAAGGCGATCAGGTACGCGTTGACGACCCAGGCGAGCGTCGACTGCGTGAAGCCGAGGTCGTCCTGGATCGACGGCAGCGCGACGTTCACGATCGTCGAGTCGAGGATGACCATGAGCATCCCCACGCACAGGACGAGCAGGGCGGTCCAGCGCGTGCGCTCAGCGTGGTCTTGTCGGTACGGCATCTCGTCTCCGTGGGTCGATGGACGGAGATGAGACCGTAGCAGATTGTCTGTTACGAGATTATTTCACCCGGGATTACCCGGTGGCGGCCGTCGCGGTCGCTCGTCGTCGCCGGACGGGCTGGCTGCACGCGGTCGGCTCGGCGAGTTGCTCGAGCACGATCGTCCGCAGGTTCTCCAGGAACGCCTCGCGCTCGTCGTCGTCGAGCACGCTCAGCACCTCCTCGCGGATCTCGTCCGCGATCCGCTGCGCCTCCTGGACCTTGCGCCGGCCGGCGTCGGTGACGGCGATGACGCGCGCGCGGCGGTCGCTCGGCGACGGGCGCCGCTCGGCGAGCCCGGCGGCCTCCAGCTCGTCGAGCGTGACGACCATGGTGGTCTTGTCCAGGCCGACCATCCGCGCCAGCTCGATCTGCGAGTGCTCGGCGTCGAGCGCTGCGGTCAGCACCATGTGCCCCCGCGGCGAGAGCCCGATCGACTCGAGTCCCGCCGCGAGGCGCGTGGTCAGGTTGTGGCTGCCCTGCGACAGCAGCCAGCAGAGATCGCCCTGACAGCGCGGCTCGTGGTCGTGGCCCATGCCCCCAGGGTACCGAGATCGGTGGTGTAGCGGACGATCTGCTACCGAACGATCAGCCGCAGGGTTGCGGTGTCGCGTGCTGTCGCGGCCCCGTCGGCCTTCGCGACGAGCGCGATCCGGACCCGGGCGGCGCGAGCGGCGCGGAGTGCGGCGCGCTGTCGGCCGGAGAGCTCGAGCCGCAGCGTCGCGCGGCCGCCGGCCGCGATCTGCAGCTCCTGGGGCTCGAGCTTCACCGCGCCGGCTGCTCGCGCCGAGGCGCCGTGGCCCGAGAGGAGCAGCCGTGGCGCGGCCCGCACCGTGCAACGCGATCCGCAGGTGAGCACGAGCAGCGACGCCGGGCGGGCGCCGCCGCGCGGGACGAAGGCGGCCGCGACGTCGCCGAGGTCGACGCCGGCGACGGGCTTGAGCCCGGCCGGACGCGGCGGCGCGGGAGGAGGCGTGGTCGCCGGCGGCCCGGTGGAGCCGCCCTGCGGCTGCGACGTGTCGGGCGGCGGCGGGCTCGACGGCGCGCTGCCGTCGTCGATCGTGATCGTGACCGTCGCGGGGCTGGCCGACGCCATGCCGTCGCCGGCGGTGAACGTGAAGCTGTCGGTGCCGCGCGCGTTCGCCGCCGCCGTGTAGGAGATGCCGGCGGGCGCGGCGCCGCCGGGCTGGAAGATCTGCGTCGTGCCCTTCGCCGGCGGGGTGACGATCGACAGCGTCAGCGGGTCGTAGTCCGCGTCGGTGCACAGCCAGCTCGGGATCCCGACGCTCTCGCCCGGCTTGACCGTCACCGCCCGCCCCGAGCAGGACGGCACGGCGTTCTCGCTCCCCAGCGCGCGGATCGTCTGGGTGACCGTCTGCGAGTACGCGGTGCCGTCGCTGGCGCGGAACGAGAAGCTGTCGGGGCCGCCGGGGCTGGTCACCTCGTAGGTCGTCTCGAAGTGGATCCCCACCGGGGTGACCGGGGAGAGGGTGCCGCGCGTGGGCGCGCTGACGATCTCGACGGTCACCGGCCCGCCGTCGGGGTCGCGGCAGAACATCGCGAACGTGAACGGCTTCCCGGCGCGCACCGGCCAGTCCGGGCTGGTCGGGTCGCACGTCGGCGGCGTGTTGACCCCGACGTCGAGCTGCTGCGTCATCGGCGCGGCGTCGAAGTCGCCGTCGTAGGCGTGGTAGGTGAACGAGTCAGGGCCGACGTAGCCCGGATCCGCGGTGTAGCGCACGGCGCCGAAGCCGGCCGACTCGTGGACGAGCGTGCCGTGCTGCGGCATGACGTCGATCCTCGTGCCGGAGAACATCGCCGAGCACTTCGGGTAGAACAGCATCGTGCCGTTCGTCTCCACGTTGGCCGGCGCCGGCGGCGTGCACGTGAACGGCGCGGCGGCCGCGCTGCCTGCTCCCATCGCGATGGCCACCGCGGCGACGGCGGTGGCGACTCCTGCCTTCAGCATCCTGCCCTCTCTCCGTCTGCGGCGGCGGCGCCGCGCGGGGTCACTGTAGCGATCAGTCAAAGGCGCGCAACCGAGGTGGCCGCCGCGGCCCGCGCGCGCCGCGACGGTTCCGCCTTCGTGGCGAAGTCGAGCCTGGACTTCTGTTCACCGAGGCAGGTGGCGCGCCGCCGAACGGTCCTATACGTTCGCCGCAGAGGACGAAGCAGGACCTTGGCGACGCGCACCACCCATCCGGCTGACGGCCCCGAGACCGGGCCGCCCGTCTCCGCTGCCGAGCACGTGCCCGACGTGCGGCTTCGCGCGCTCGTCAAGCGCTACGGGGACGTCTTCGCCGTCGACCACGTCGACCTCGACATCCACCGCGGCGAGTTCTTCACCCTGCTCGGGCCCTCCGGCTCCGGCAAGACCACGACGCTGCGGATGATCGCCGGCTTCGAGCTGCCCGACGAGGGCACGGTCGAGCTGCGCGGCGCGGACGTCGGCCAGGCGCCGCCCTACGAGCGCGACGTCAACACGGTCTTCCAGGACTACGCGCTCTTCCCGCACCTCTCCGTCCGCGACAACGTGGAGTACGGGCTGCGGGTCAAGAAGGTCGCCAAGTCCGAGCGGCGCCGGCGCGCCGAGGAGGCGCTCGCGATGGTCCGCCTCGAGGGCCTCGGCGAGCGCAAGCCGGGGCAGCTGTCCGGCGGTCAGCGCCAGCGCGTCGCCCTCGCGCGCGCGATCGTCAACCGGCCCCAGGTGCTGCTGCTCGACGAGCCGCTGGGCGCGCTCGACCTCAAGCTCCGCCAGGAGATGCAGGTCGAGCTCAAGCGCATCCAGCAGCAGGTCGGGATCACGTTCGTCTACGTCACGCACGACCAGGAGGATGCGCTCACGATGAGCGACCGCCTGGCCGTCTTCAACGAGGGCCGGATCGTCCAGGTCGGCCCGCCGGCCGAGGTGTACGAGCACCCCGTCGACGCCTTCGTCGCCGGGTTCATCGGCATCTCGAACGTGCTGGAGCGCCAGGGGAGGAGCTTCACCGTCCGGCCCGAGAAGGTCCGCCTGCTCGGAGAGGAGGAGGCCGCTCCCGACGGCCTCCACGTGGAGTCCGGCGTGGTGCGTGGCGTGGACTACCTGGGCGCGGTGACTCGCTACCGCGTCGAGCTCGACGAGGGAGGCGAGCTGCAGGTGGTGCGCCAGAACCTCGAGGCCTCCAGCCAGGAGGCGCTCGAGTTCAGGGGTCGCAGGGTGAAGGTGGGATGGCGCGACGCGCAGGCGTCCGCCGTCGACGACTCGTAGACCTGGAGGAACACGTGTTGGAGAAGGACCGAAGGGCGTTCGCGCTGATCGCGGCGATCGTGATGCTGTTCGCGATCGTCGCCGTCGGCTGCGGCAGCGACGACGACGAGGGGGGCTCGACCTCGAGCGAGGGCGCATCGGCGACCCAGGGCCTCGTCGACGCGCCCGACATCCCGATGATGGAGCAGCTCGGCAAGGGCGAGGGGCAGGTCAACCTCATCGCCTGGGCCGGCTACGTCGAGGACGGCTCGACCGATCCCGACGTCGACTGGGTCACCGACTTCGAGAAGGAGACCGGCTGCCAGGTCAACGTGAAGGTCGGCAACACGTCCGACGAGATGGTGACGCTCATGCGCACCGGCAACTACGACGCCGTCTCGGCCTCCGGCGACGCGACGCTGCGGCTCATCGCCGCCGGTGACGTCGCGCCCGTGAACACCGACCTCATCCCGAACTACAAGGACGTCTTCGACGGCCTGAAGAACAAGCCGCACAACTCGGTCGACGGCCAGATGTACGGCGTGCCGCACGGCCGCGGCGCGAACCTGCTGATGTGGCGCACCGACAAGGTCAAGCCCGCGCCGAAGTCGTGGGGCGTGGTCTTCGACCCCGACAGCCCGTACAAGGGCAGCGTCACCGCCTACGACAGCCCGATCTACATCGCCGACGCGGCGCTGTACCTGAAGGCGACCCGCCCGGACCTCAACATCACCAGCCCGTACGCGCTGGACGACAAGCAGTTCCAGGCGGCCGTCGACCTGCTCAAGCAGCAGCGCGGGATCATCGGCGAGTACTGGTCGGACTACACGAAGGAGATCGCCGCCTTCACCAACGGCGAGTCGCAGGTCGGCACCACGTGGCAGGTCATCGCGAACCTGCTGGAGGCCGACGACGTGCCGGTGAAGACCACGCTGCCCAAGGAGGGCTCGACCGGCTGGTCGGACACGTGGATGATCTCCTCGAAGGCGAAGCACCCGAACTGCGCCTACATGTGGATGAACCACATCATCAGCCCGAAGGCGAACGCCGAGGTGGCGGAGTGGTTCGGCGAGGCCCCGGCGAACCGCAAGTCGTGCGCGCTGACGGCCGACAAGAACCACTGCGACATCTACCACGCCACGGACGAGGCCTACTACGACAAGGTGGCCTTCTGGACGACGCCGACGAAGAACTGCGGCGACGACCGCGGGGCCGTCTGCAAGGACTACTCGGAATGGGTCCAGGCGTGGACCGAGATCAAGGGCTGATCCGGCCCTGAGCAGGACCTGTGGCGGCTGACACGACAACCGCCCCGGCGCGGATGCCGGCGGGTCTGAGAGGGCTCGCCGGCTTCCTGCACCGCCGTCCCCGGGTCCGGCTCGGCCTCCTGCTGGCCGGGCCGCTGGGGTGGCTCGGCATCGCGTACCTCGGCTCGCTCGCGGTGCTGTTCCTCGCCGCCTTCTGGCAGCTCGACTCGTTCACGGGCGAGGTCGTCCACGAGTACGGGTTCCAGAACTTCGAGACGATCGTCGACCAGGACGTCTACCGGACGATCGCGCTGCGGACCGTCGGCATCGCCGCCGCTGTGACGATCACCGACATCGTGCTCGCGTTCCCGATCGCGTTCTACATGGCGAAGGTCGCCACGCCGCGCGTGCGGGCGCTGCTGGTCGTCGGCGTGCTCATGCCGCTGTGGTGCAGCTACCTCGTCAAGGTGTACGCCTGGCGGACCATCCTCAGCGAGGAGGGGATCCTCAACTGGGCGCTCGAGCCGCTCGGGCTCTCCGGCCCCGGCTTCGGCAACACGGCGACGTGGATCGTCTTCAGCTACCTGTGGCTGCCGTACATGGTGATCCCGATCTACGCGGGGCTCGAGCGGCTGCCCGCCTCGCTGATCGACGCCTCCAGCGATCTCGGGGCGCACACGTGGACGACGTTCCGCCGCGTGGTGCTGCCGATCGTCTTCCCGGCCGTGGTGGCCGGCTCGATCTTCACGTTCTCGCTCACGCTCGGCGACTACATCGCGCCGACGCTCGTGTCGAGCACGCAGTTCATCGGCAACGTCGTCTACAGCAACGTCGGCGTGGCCAACAACCTGCCGCTGGCCGCGGCGTTCGCCACCGTGCCGGTGGTGATCATGGTCGTGTACCTGCTCATCGCGCGGCGACTGGGAGCGTTCGAGAACCTGTGATGCGGCTGCCGACATCGACGGTCTGGGCGCTGCGCGTGTTCGTCGTGCTGGGCCTCGCGTTCCTGTGGGTGCCGCTCGTCGTCATCGCGCTGTACGCGTTCAACAAGGCGCGCGTCCCGACGTGGCCGATCGACGAGTTCTCGACGCAGTGGTTCTCGAAGGCGATCGACAACCCCGGCATGCGCGACGCCGTCTGGATGTCGGTCAAGGCCGGCCTCGGCGCGACGGCGATCGCCCTCGTGCTCGGCACGCTCGCGGCGTTCGCGGTCTCGCGCTACCGCTTCTTCGGCCGCGACACCGTGTCGTTCCTGGTGATCCTGCCGATCGCGCTGCCGGGCATCGTGACCGGCATGGCGCTGAACGCGACGTTCCGCGAGGTGCTGTCGCCGTTCGGGGTCGAGCTCGGCCTCTTCACGATCATCGTCGGCCACGCGACGTTCTGCATCGTCGTGATCTTCAACAACGCGGTCGCGCGGCTGCGCCGCACGTCGCGCTCCTACGAGGAGGCGTCGGCGGACCTCGGCGCGACGCCGTGGCAGACGTTCCGGCTCGTGACGTTCCCGCTCATGCGCGGCGCGCTGGTGGCGGGCGCGCTGCTCGCCTTCGCGCTGTCGTTCGACGAGGTGATCGTCACGACGTTCACCGCCGGCGCGGATCAGACGCTGCCGATCTGGATCCTCAACAACATCTCGCGCCCGAACCAGCTGCCGATCATCAACGTCGTCGCGCTGTTCCTGATCGTCCTCAGCGCGATCCCGGTGTACCTCGCGCACCGGCTCTCGAGCGATCCGGCGGGCGCCGCCGCTCCCGCCGCGGGCGCGCGGGGATAGGCCGCGCGCCACGCGCGCGCCTACCCCAACGGCAGCGGCAGGCGCTCCACCGGCAGCTTCACGCCCTGCTCGCCGAGCTGCTCCACCACCGCCGCGACCGGCTCCGGCAGCGTCGCCGGCTGCGCCGGCGCGGGCAGGGGCAGCGGGCCGCCGTCGTCGACGACCTTCGCGACGCCGGCGTCGACGTGGAAGCGGCGCAGCGCGAACACCTC
>DASTRJ010000122.1:0-10414 GCA_035761245.1 Capillimicrobium sp.
ACGCCGGCCGGCAGCGAGATGAACGTGCGGATGATCGGCAGCATCCGCGAGAAGAAGACCGCGTAGGCGCCGTAGCGCTCGAACCAGCGGTCGGCCCACTGCAGGTGCGACGGCTTGACGTGCAGCGCCTTGCCGTGCTTCTCGAGCAGCTCGATGCGCCCGAAGTACCCGACCGCGTAGGCGACCCACGAGCCGACGAGGTTCGCCACCGAGCCGACGAGCACCGCCGAGAAGAGCGAGTACTTGCCCTCGGAGACGTTGAAGCCGGCGAACAGCATCGTCGCCTCCGACGGGATCGGGATGCAGGCGCTCTCGGGCGCCATGAGCAGGAAGATCCCCCAGAGCCCGAGGTCGCCGACGACGTCGACGGCGAACTCGACGATCGGGTCGGTGATCGACGCGAGGATGAGCGCGAGGGCCAGCAGCAAGGCGCCGAGGGTACCGTTCGGCGCCTCATGCGCGTCTGGGTCGATCTCACCAACAGCCCGCACGTCGTCGTGCTGCGGCCGGTGATCGAGCGCCTGCGCGCGCAGGGCCACGACGTCCGCATCACCGCCCGCGACTTCGCGCAGACGCTCGGCCTGCTCGAGCGCTACGGCCTCTCGCACACCGCGATCGGCCGCCACCAGGGCGCCGGGCTGGCGGCGAAGGCGCGCGGCCTGGCCAGCCGCTCGGGGGCGCTCGTGCGCTGGGCGCGGCGCAACGGCCCGTTCGACGTCGCCTTCGGGCATGGCTCCAACGACGTCACCGTCGCCGCGGCGCTGCTGCGCATCCCGTGCTCGACGACGTTCGACTACGAGTGGGCGACCGTCCAGCACACCGTCAACTGCCGGCTCGCGCAGGCGGTCGTGGTGCCCGACGTCATCCCCGCCGAGCGCCTCGAGCGCTACGGCGCGCGCGGCAAGCTGCTGCGCTACGAGGGGCTCAAGGAGGAGTACGCGCTGGCGGACTTCGAGCCCGATCGGGCGGTGCTCGGCGAGCTGGGCCTCGACCCGGCCGAGCCGATCGCCGTCGTGCGCACGCCGCCCGCGGTCTCGCTGTACCACCGCTTCGAGAACGACCTCTTCGCCGACGTCCTGCGGCGGCTGGAGGGCACGCAGACCGTCGTGCTGCCGCGCACCGACGCCCAGCGCGCCGAGCTGCGCGACGGGTTCGTCGTCCCGGAGCGCGCGATCGACGCCCAGTCGCTGATCGCGTTCGCCGACCTGGTCGTCTCCGCGGGCGGGACGATGAACCGCGAGGCGGTCGCGCGCGGCACGCCGGTGTGGACGACGTTCGAAGGGCGGCTCGGCGCCGTGGACGAGCGCCTGATCGCCGACGGGCGGCTGCGGCGGCTGGAGTCGGCCGATCAGCTCGAGCTCGTCAAGCGGCCCGGGGGCTCGGCCGCGAGCCGCGTCCGCCGCGACCCGCAGGTGCTCGCCGACCTGCTGACCAGCCCGGCCCGCGCGCGCTGAGCGCTACGCCGCCGACCGGATCCGCAGCGTGGTCCGGTCCAGGCCCCACTTCGCGCGGAACGCCGCGTCGGCCGCGTCCCACGCCGCCTTGTCGCCGTAGCCGCCCTTCGTGTGGTGCATGAGCGGGAGGTCGGCGACCACCACCTTGCGGCCGGCCGCGCGCGCCGTGAAGCAGAAGTCGACGTCATAGGCGTGGAAGCCCGTGTACGTGCGGTCGTCGAAGCGCAGGTTGCGCACCGCCCAGGGCGACAGCACCATGAGCAGGCCGTCGACCGCGTCGACCTCGGGCACGCCGAAGCCGTGGTCGATCATGCCGCGCGTCTCGGCGACCCGCCCGACCATCTCGCCCTCCCACCAGGCGAGCGAGCGCACGTCGCGGGCGCCGATCGCGCCGACCACCGCGACGGCGGGATCGCGCAGCGAGATGCGGACCGACGAGCAGAAGCGGGCGCCGAACAGCTCGACGTCCTCGTGCATGAGGACGAGCGCCTCGAGGCCGTCGACGGCGGCGAAGTGGTCGAGCGCCTCGTTGTAGGCCTCGTGGATCGACGTCGTCGTCGTCAGCTCGGCGAAGACGCTGTCGGGCTCGGCGACGCGGCGCAGGCCGGGCACGGCGCACCCCTCGTACTTCTCGCGCGTGCCGACGCACGAGGCGAAGGCGATCACGGCCGCAGCTCCGGCGAGGCGACCGGGACGTGGAGCAGCCAGGCGCCGTCGGTGGCGCGGAGGTCGGCGAGCGCCTCCTCGGACCCCGGCTCCGGCGGGACGACGTCGACGCTGTCGATGGCGGTGCGCTCGGCGAAGTGGACGAGCACGGCCGTCGGGATGAACGAGGCCTTCGAGCCGGCCTCGACCATGCGCCGGAACATGTTCCAGTCCCCCGGCTCGCGCAGCAGCCAGGCGTCGGCGTCGTAGCGCATGTGCGCCAGGCGCGAGGACCACATCACCGCGCCGTGCGAGAGGCCGCCGTGGCGCAGCGGGGCGACGCCGTTGACGCCCCAGATGCCGCGCTCCATCTCGCAGACCGACTGGCCGTAGACGAAGTCGGCGCCGCTGGCCGCCGCCGTCCGCAGGAGCGTGACGATGTGGTCGTAGGTGAAGGCGTCGTCGTGGTCGAGCGGGCACTGGAAGGCGCCCCGCGCGGCCTCGATCGTGGCGTTGGCCGCCGCGGTCCCGCCGATGCGGTGGAGGTTGATCTTCGCGGCGGGGTAGCGCGGGCGCTCCGGCAGCTCGAGGTAGCGCACGCGCGGGTCGCGGCGGGCGACGGCCTCGACCGCCTCGCGCGTGTCGGGCTCCGGGCCGTCGGAGCAGACGATCACCTCGATGTTCTCGTAGTCGCCGTTGAGCACCGAGGGCAGCGTGCGGCTCACCAGCGTCTCGCGCCCCCGCCAGGTCGGGATGCGCACGCTGACGAGCGGCCGGTCGCCGATCGGCGCCGCCGCGTGCTCGAAGCGCCAGCGGTCGATCCGCGCGCGCGCCGCGTCGGCGATGCGCTTGACGGCGACCGCGCGCTCCAGGGTGCGCGCCGCGTCGGGGTCGTCGAGCTCGTCGGGCAGCTCGGGAGCGGGGAGGTCCGCGTAGGCGGCGAGCTCGGCCGGGTCGTCGTGGATGAGGATGCCGTGGAGCGAGGCGTCGGGCGCGAGCGCCCCGCAGGCCTCGACGAGCATCGCCTGGACGACGCTCGGCGGCACGCCCGCCTCCGTGGCGTCCAGGTGCAGCACGTGGCCGTCGCCCGCGGCGAGGTGCCGGCCGAGCTGGGGCAGCCACGTCGCGGGGCGGTCCCACGCCGGCCGCAGCAGCGAGGCGGTCGGGGCGGACGCCGGCGTCATCGGGCAGGGAGGGGTCGCGCGAGCACGCTCATGGCCCGGTTGTCGTCCGCACGGGCGCGTTCTTGACCGGCGCGCGGTCAAGAACGCCCTGCCGCGGCCGACTCTCCGGACATGCTGAACTGGCTCGCGCGCTACGCGCCGCTGCGCGACACGCTGCTCGACGAGCGCGGCCGCGCGCGGTCGAGCATCCTCGACGTCGGATGCGGGCCGCACGGCCTCGCCTGCGCCTTCCCCGACGTGCCGTTCGTCGGCACCGACGTGCTGTTCCCGCATCGCGTCGCGCCGACGATGACCGCCGTGCGCTCGCGGCCCGGGCCGCTGCCGTTCGCCGACGCGTCGTTCGGCACCGTGCTGTGCCTCGACGTGCTCGAGCACATCCCCGGCCCGGAGCGGGCCGGCTTCGTCGCGGAGCTCGCGCGCGTCGCCGCCGACCGCGTCATCCTCGCCTGCCCGACCAGCGAGGCGCAGGCGATCGACGACTTCCTGCGCGCCCAGCTCGGCGAGCCGATGCCCACGTGGCTGGCCGAGCACTACGCCTGCGGGCTGCCGACGCCCGCCGAGGTCGCCGCGTGCGCCTGCGGCGTCGACGGCTTCACCGGCACGGAGATCGGCACGGCGAACGGCCTGCTCGCCGTCATGGCGGCCGTCGCGGACTCGCTGCCGCCGTTCGACGCCGTGGCCCGCGCGGAGGCGCACGCGCACGCCCCGGAGTGGATCGAGCTCTTCGCGGCCGCGCGGTTCGGCACCTCGCCGCGCAAGATCTGGCTGATCGAGCGCATCGAGCAGCGCGAGCCGCTCGTCCCGCACGACGCGCCGGCCGGCGCGGTCGCCGCGGCGCTGCGCTGCCCCGACTGCGGCGGCGACCACCGCGACCTGCGCTGCACCGGCTGCGGCCGCCAGGTCGTGCAGGACGCGACCGGGGCGCTCGACCTCGCGACCCCCGCGGCGCCGGCGACCGAGACCGCGCCCGCCGGGCTCGACACCGACGCGGCCACCGTCCTGTGGCTCGCGCCGCAGGCCGGCCGGCCGGCGCGCTGGGTGTCCGCGCTGCACGCGTACATCGCCGCGACGACGCCCGCGGACGACACCTGCCTGGTCCTCGACGTGTCCGCGGACCCCGCGATGGCGGACGTGGTCGCGCAGGCGTGCGCCGACCTCGCCGGGACGTCGCCGTTCGGCGACGTGCTGCTGGTCGCCGACGCGGTGGCGCGCCCACCGCACGCCGACGTCGTCGAGGACGCCGAGGGCGTCGCCCGCGCGCTCGGCCGCGTCGCACACCCCGGCCCCGCAGCGGCGTGAGCCGTCTCGTCGTCGCCGCCGCCGGAGGCTTCGGGCGCGAGGTGCTCGCGTACGCGCGCGACGCCGGCTTCGACGTCAAGGGCATCCTGCACGACGTCCACGAGTACCCCGGCTCGCTCGACGGCTACGACCTCGACCACCTGCTCCTCGGGACGATCGACGGCTACGAGATCGCCGAGGAGGACGTCTTCGCGGTCGGGCTGGGCGACCCCGCCCCGCGCACCGAGGTGACAGAGCGCCTCGTCGCCCGCGGCGCGCGCCTCGCCACGATCGTCCATCCGACCGCGTGGGTGGCGCCGACCGCCACGCTCGGCGCGGGCGTCGTCGTCGCGCCGTTCGCGTGCGTCGCCCCCGACGCCGTCGTGGGCGACTGGTCGCTGCTGAACACGTACGCGTCGGTCGGCCACGACGCCCGGCTCGGCCGCGGCTGCATCCTCTCGCCCTACGCGACCGTCAACGGGTGGGTCGAGCTGGAGGCGCAGGTGTTCCTCGGCACGCACGCGACGGTGGGGCCGCGCCGCCGCGTCGGCGAGCGCTCGTCGGTCTCGGCGGGCAGCGTGGTGCTGCGCGACGTCCCCGCCCGGTCGCTGGCGGCCGGCAACCCGGCGCGCTCGCGCGAGCTGTACCCGAGCGCCTGAAGTTCCGCCGTCGCCGTCCGATCACCCGAACATGGAGCTCGTGCGCTTCCAGGATCCCGAGGTGCCTCCGCTCTCGGCGATCGCGCCCTACTACGCGGCCAGCGAGGCCGCCGGCTTCTACTCCAACGGCGGCCCGTGCGCCGAGCTGCTCGCCGGCCGGCTCGCCGCGTACCTCGGCGCCGCGCACGTGCAGCCGGTGGCCAACTGCACGCTCGGGCTCATGGCGGCGCTGCGCGCGCTCGCCGGCGAGCCGACCGCGACGCGATCGCTCGTGGCCGTCCCCTCGTTCACCTTCACCGCCAGCGCCTGCGCGATCGTCTGGGCCGGCTTCGAGCCGCTCTTCGTCGACGTGCTGCCCGACTCGTGGCAGATGGACCCCGCGGCGCTGCGCGACCAGCTCGACCGCCACGAGCGGCGCGTCGCCGCCGTGATGGGCTGCTCGACGTTCGGCTCCGCGCCGCCCGACGACGTGCGCGCCGGCTGGCGCGACGCCTGCGCGGCCGCGGGCGTGCCGCTGCTCGTCGACTCGGCCGCCGGGTTCGGCGCCGTCGACGAGCGGGGCCGCCGGATCGGCGGCCTCGGCGACACCGAGGTCTTCTCGTTCCACGCCACCAAGCCGTTCGCGGTCGGCGAGGGCGGCGCGATCGCCACGCCCGACCCCGAGGTCGCCGAGCGGATCGAGCGGCTCATCAACTTCGGCATGGAGCGCGGCGGGCGCTCGAGCGCCGTCGCGGGACTCAACGCGAAGTGCTCGGAGCTGCACGCGGCGACGGCCCTGGCGATGCTCGACCGCTTCGACGACGCGCTCGCCCGCCGCCGGGCCAGCGCGGCGCGGGTGCGCTCGGCGATCCTGCGCGGCGGCGGCGCCGTGGCGCTGCAGCGCGGCAGCGAGGGCTCGACGTTCCAGATCTGCCAGGTCGTGACCGACTCGCCGATGACGCGGATGCGCGCGCTCGCCGCCGCGCGCGAGCTCGGCGTCCAGGCGCGCTCGTACTTCGACCCGCCGCTGCACCGCCAGCCGGCGTTCTCCCGCTGGGCGCCGCGCGGCGGCCTGCCCGTCACCGAGAGCCTCGCCGCCCGGTCGCTGTCGCTGCCGATGGCCAACGACCTCTCGGCCGACGCGGTCGAGCGGATCGCCGCGGTCACCGCCGCGGCGCCGGCGCTGGCGGAGGCGGCCTGATGGACTGCTTCGTCTGCGGCGCGGCGCTGCGGCCGGCCTTCGAGAAGGACTTCGGCGGCGCGTATGGGCTCGACGTCGTCCACTACGAGCGCTGCCCGAGCTGCGGGCTCGTCGTGTCGCGCACGCACTACGAGCTCGCCGACGACGCGTGGGGCGCGCTGAACGAGCGCTACCACGACGCCTACCTCGGCACCGAGGTCAACCACGACGACCCGCGGTGGATGGACCGCCTCGCTGCGCAGGCGGAGCTGCTGCCGGCGCTGGCCGGCGCCGGCGTCGTGCCGGCCGAGCGCCCGTGGCTGGACTACGGCGCCGGTGACGGGAAGCTGGCCGACATGGTCTCCGAGCGGGGCCCGCTCACGCTGAAGTTCGACCGCTACCTGCCGCGCGGGACGGACGGCTTCGTCGACGACGGCGAGCTGGCCGAGGGCGGCTACGACCTCGTGCTGACGACCTCGGTCTTCGAGCACGTCCGCTCGCGCGAGCCGCTCGACGAGGTGCACCGGCTCGTCTCCGAGCAGGGCGCGATGGGCCTGCACACGCTCGTCCGCGGCGAGATCCCCGACGACCCGAGCTGGTTCTACCTGCTGCCGGTCCACTGCACCTTCCTGACGAACCGCGCGATGGAGCTGCTCGTCGAGCAGTGGGGCTACGCGTCGTCGCTGTACGCCGTCGACGCCCGGATGTGGTGCTTCAGCCGCGCCGACGAGGCCGAGCTGGCCGGCGTCGCCGCGCGGCTCCCCGGCGAGATCGTCACCGACCGCGGCTTCTGCGCCTACTGGCCGTAGCGATGGCCGCCGGAGCGACCGACGCCCCCGCCGCCGGGGTCCGCGCCGCCGACGTCGGCGACGGCGGCCGCGACGCCTACTACACCGGCGACCGCCCGGACCTGCGGCGCCTCGTCCCGGCGACCGCTCGCCGCGTGCTCGACGTCGGCTGCGGCGCCGGCACGATGGGCGCCGTCCTCAAGCAGGAGCTCGGCGCCGAGGTCGTCGGGATCGAGCTCTTCGAGGAGGCCGCGGCGATCGCGGAGGGCCGGCTCGACGCCGTCCTGCGCGAGAACCTGCAGACGCTGCGCGGCCTCCCCTACCCGGAGGGCCACTTCGACGCGATGGTCTTCGGCGACGTGCTCGAGCACGTCCACGACCCGCACGCGCTGCTGCGCGCGCTGCGGCCGCACCTCGCCGACGGCGGCGTCGTCGCGATCTCCGTGCCGAACGTCAAGCACTGGAGCGTGGTGTTCCAGCTGCTCGTCCGCGATCGCTTCACCTACGGCGACAAGGGGCTGCTCGACCGCACCCACGTCCACTTCTTCACGCTCGAGGAGCTCGGCGCGCTGCTCGACGAGACGGGCTTCGACCCGTTCGCCGTGCACGTCAACGAGATCGACCACGCGCCGCCGCAGGTCGCCGCGCTCGCGACGTTCGCCGCGCAGTTCGGGGAGGACGAGCGCGAGGTCCTGCAGCGCCTGAACGCCTACCAGTACGTGGTGGGCGCGACGAAACGTCCCTAGGATCTCCGGGATGCGCCGACTCCGCTCGGCGACCCCGCCCCTGCACCGCCACTCGATCCCGCAGATCGCGGTCGACGGGGTGCTGGTCGCGTTCGCCTACTGGCTGGCCTTCCGCCTGCGCTTCGACCAGGGGCTCCCGGACGCCTACGAGGAGCTGCTGCGCGACACGATCCTGTGGGTCGTCGGCGCCGCGATCGTCGTCTTCATCGCCTCGCGCATGTACGCGCGCTGGTGGCGCTACATGGGCCAGCGCGACCTGCTCGTGGTGGTCCGCTCGGTCTTCCTCGTCACGCTCGCGGTCGTCACCGCGATCGGGCTGCTGCACCCGGTCACGCGCGAGACGAGCGAGGGCCTGGTCGCCAAGAACCTGCCGGCGAGCGTCGTCGCGCTGTTCTTCCTGCTCGCCGCGGCGCTCCTGTGCGGCGTCCGCCTGGGCGCGCGCATCGCGCACGAGCGCCCGCGCGGGTTCCGGACCGCCGCCGACGCGCGCAAGGTGCTCATCGTCGGCGCCGGCGACGGCGGCCGCCTGCTGCTGCGCGAGATGGCGCGCAACCGCGAGCTGGGCCTGAACCCGGTCGGCTTCGTCGACGACGACCCGACCAAGCGCCGGATCCGGATCGAGGGCGTGCGCGTGCTCGGCACCACGCACGAGCTGACGCGCGTGCTCGACGAGGTCGAGCCCGACGAGGTGATGATCGCCATCCCGTCGGCGCCGGGCACGCTGCGGGCGCGGGTGGTGAGCGCCTGTCGCAGCCGCGGCATCCCCGTTCGCACGATGCCGACGGTCTTCGAGCTGCTCCAGGGCGGCACCTCCACCGTCGTGCGCCAGATCCGCGACGTCCGCGTCGAGGACGTGCTGGGGCGCGAGCCCGTCCGCTTCGAGCTCGACCGGGTCGGGCGCTACCTCAACGGCGAGGTCGTCCTCGTCACGGGCGCCGGCGGCTCGATCGGCTCCGAGCTGTGCCGCCAGATCGCGCGCGTCGCCCCGCGCCGGCTCCTCCTCCTCGACCACGCGGAGGACAACCTCTTCAAGATCCAGCGCGAGCTCGAGGACGATCGCCACGTCCATCCCTCCGTGCTGTCGGCGGTGCTGGCCGACTGCAAGGAGGAGGAGCGGATGCGCGAGGTCTTCGAGCAGCACCGCCCGACCGTCGTCTTCCACGCCGCCGCCTACAAGCACGTCGGGCTCATGGAGCTCAACCCCGTCGAGGCCGTCCGCAACAACGCGATCGCCACGCGGGTCGTCGCGCGCGTCGCCGGCGACACCGGCGTCAAGCGCTTCGTGCTCGTCTCGACCGACAAGGCGGTCGAGCCGGCGACGGTCATGGGCGCGTCGAAGGCGCTGGCCGAGTTCGCCGTCGAGGAGGCGAGCGCGCGCTACCCGGAGACCCGGTTCGCCACGGTGCGCTTCGGCAACGTGCTCGGCTCGTCGGGCTCGGTCGTGCCGATCTTCCGGGCGCAGATCGCCAAGGGCGGGCCGGTGACCGTCACCGACGAGAAGATGACCCGGTACTTCATGACGATCCCCGAGGCGGTGCAGCTCATCATCCGCTCGGGGTCGCTCGGCCGGGGCGGCGAGGTCTTCGTGCTCGAGATGGGCGAGCCGGTGTCGATCATGCAGCTCGCCCGGCAGATGATCGAGCTCTCCGGGCTGCGTCCCGACCACGACATCGCGATCGAGGTCGTCGGCCGGCGCCCGGGCGAGAAGCTGCACGAGAAGCTCTTCAACCCGTACGAGTTGCGCAAGCAGACGCCCGTCGACAAGATCCACCTGGCCGAGCGCGAGCCGCTCGAGCCGCAGGTCGTCGAGGCCATCTTCGACGAGGTCGGCCTGCTCGTCCTCGAGGGCGACGCCGCGGGGCTGGCGCGCAAGGTCACCGCGCTGTGCGAGCTGCACGGCCGGCGCGCCGACACCGAGGATCGGCCTTCGGTCGACACCCCCGCATAGACTGCGAAAGCTCATGGCTTCCGCCACGTTCCATGCTGCCCTGGGGCTGCCCAGCCAGCTCGAGTCCATCGGGGCGCTCGCCGGCCTCGCCGCGTTCGCCGGCCTGGCGGTCCTGTCGATGCTCTACTTCGCCCAGGCGCGCGAGCTCAAGCGGCTGCGCGAGTGGGCGGGCCGCGCCCCCGAGCGGGCGGCCGAGCTCGAGGCGCGCGTGAGCGAGCAGGCCCAGCGGCGCGTGCAGGCGCGGCCGGTGCCGCGGCCGCAGGGGCAGCCGGCGCCGCAGGGCGCGCAGCCCGGCGCCCCGGCGCAGCCGAAGACCGCGCCGGCGACCGCCGCGGCGGCGGCCGCGAGCGCCGCCGGCGCGACCACGGCGACGCCGCCGGGCGAGGCGACGCCGGCGAACGGGCAGACCGCGACGCCGGGCGCGCCCGGCCAGCCCGCCGCCGGTCCGGGACAGCCCGCCGCGGCGCCCGGCCACCCCGCGACCCCGGGCCAGGCCGATCAGCCGGCCGGCCCGGGCCAGCCCGGTCAGCCCGCCGCGCCGGCCCAGCCGGCG
>DASTRJ010000123.1:0-34631 GCA_035761245.1 Capillimicrobium sp.
GACAGCGCTACGCCTCAAGCCACGCACGAGCCGCAGCGCTGCCCCACTGGCTCGATCACTACAACTCAGCCAGGCCCCACAGCGAGATCGGCAACCGGCCGCCCATCACTCGCCTGTTCGGAACGAGCTGAGGCAGAACAGGTAGTCGCGGCGCTGCGCGGTGCTTAGGCGCCGACCTCGACGAGGTGCAGCCGCTCCATCAGCTCGACCGTGGTGCGCACCTCCTCCTCGTCCAGTTCCCAACCGAGCTCGCGCGCCAGGGCGGGGATCTCGTCGGCCTCGATCTCGCTGTCTTGACGGGACAGGATGAGATGGATCTTCGCGGCCCGCGAGAGCACCTGCTGGTCGAGCTCGGGAACCGCCTCGCGGATCTCCGCCACGGCGCGATCGATCCGCTCGGCGGCGCGCGGAGCGCGCTGGCGGATCTCCTGGACGCTTCGGTGCCCGTCCTCGGTCAGCTCGTAGCGGTACTGCTTGATGTCAGGCCCGCGCCGGTGGCTCGCGGGGAACTGGTTGACGGTCTCGACGAGCTCGTCGGCGAGGCCGGCGTCCGCAACGGCCTGCTCGATGTCGCGGCTGAAGGGTCCGTAGTAGTACGGGGTGTGGCCGAGGTCCTCGTCCAGGGCCAGCGCGCCGAAGTACGCGAGCTTCTGGAGCGCGGTGCGGCCGTCGAGCGCGCCGCCGGCGGCGTCGATCAGCACGAGCACCGCCTCCCGGGGCGTCAGATGCTCATCAAGGCGTTCCACAGCAGATCCTTGGGGTCGGGGTGGTCCGTGCCCGCGAGCTTGGGCAGGTACAGGTAGGCGTAGCGCTTGGACGGGATCTCGCCCTCGGTGAAGATCTCCGACTCGGTCTCGAGCTTGTCCGGGGGCGCGTCATCGAAGTGCAGCATGATGCTCTCGCCGGACAAGATGTCGTCGCCGGGGGTGCGGTAGGTGGGGTTGCGGCGGTTGTCGACGTAGACCGCCACGAGATGCTCGTCGACGCCGAGCTGACGGGCGATGTCCTGCTCCAGCGCCGGGATATGCGGCCCGAAGGTGCGGGGCTCCACGATCGTGGTGAAGCGGTGACCGCCCAGCTCGCGACGCTCGGCGACGAGGTCGACGGTCGCGGCCCGCCGCAGGAGGCGCCGCTGGTTGAGCATGTCCGCCAGCTGCTTGGACTTCGTGCCGGTGCTCTGGGCGAGCAGACGCGTCATCACGCTCGCGTCGGTCTCGGCGGCGTACGCAGCGAGAAACGCGTCGTCGATCGCCAGGCGACCGTCGACGACCGGCGGGGTGTAGGGCAGCGCCGGCAGGATCTCCTCCTCGATGCCGAAGCGCAGCGCGCGCGTGACC
The DNA here is from genome assembly GCA_035761245.1 of Capillimicrobium sp. Lineage (GTDB taxonomy): Bacteria > Actinomycetota > Thermoleophilia > Solirubrobacterales > Solirubrobacteraceae > Capillimicrobium. The sequence goes on from DASTRJ010000123.1 coordinate 1,338, forward strand.
ATGATGTCGGTGGCCACGCGGGTCTTGTGGCCATAGACCTGGCGGTGCATGTGGTGGCGCGCCAGCAGCAGGCCCTCGATCGCCCAGACGCCGTCGGCGTCGAAGCCCAGCTGCGCGTCCGGGCGTCCCTCGTTGATGATCCGCGCCGTGTCGATGACGCGGCCCTTGTCGTAGTGCCCGTATTGGACGCCGCAGAAGTAGCTGTCGCGCAACAGGTAGTCGAGCTTGTCGGCGTCGGACTGGCCGCTGACGATGTTCACCAGCGTGCGGCGTCGATCGGTCTTCGCCACGAGCTCCGCGACCGCCACGCACGTCTCCTCGCCGATCGCCGCGTGCAGATCCGGGCTCTGACGAAGCAGAGCCACCGTGATCTTCTCGTGGACGTCCGAGAGGGTGCTGCGCTCGTCGAGGACCTGCTCGGAGACGTGCGAGAACGGGCCGTGGCCGATGTCGTGCAACAGCGCGGCGAGGCGCACGAGGCGAGTCGCGTCGGGATCGAGACCCAGCTGACGGGCGAGCTCGCCGGCAACGTGGCAGACGCCGATCGAGTGCTCGAAGCGGGTGTGGGTCGCGCCCGGGTAGACCAGGTGCGTCATCGCCAGCTGCTTGATGTTGCGCAGCCGCTGGAACGTCGGCGTGTCGATCGCCCGCCACTCCTCGGCGGTCAGCTCGATCATGCCGTGGATGGGATCGCGGATCGTGACGGACATGGCAGGTGTCCGGCGCGGGCGCCGTGACGAGCGGCGAGCGTAACGCGCGGCGCGGGGGTGTCGCCCCCGTCGCGGGTCATCGACGACGCACGTTGCGGGCGCTCTCCACGCTCAGGACGGACGCGCACTGCCCGATGCGACGCTCGCTCCGTGCCATCCGGGCCACACGCCCGAGGCGAGATCCGCGCGAGCTGTCTGACGCGCTCGCAAAGCACGACATCAGGACGCTGGCCGCCACCCCGGGGCGACAGGCTTCGCATGGCGACGGTCGAAAAGCCCCGTCACCCCGGCCGCCGCGCGGGCGCGCGCACGCCACCAGCGCCGGCTTAGCGCGGGGGTGGCGCGCATCGCCGGTAGCCGCGGCGCGGGCGCCTTCGCGCGTGGGCTCGCGGAGACCGCGGCAGGCGGTCCGGATCTCCGCCTACGCTCCGGGCGTGCCGGGGCCCCGACAGCGTGCGCTCGCGATCGTCGACCTCGTCGCGCGCCGCGCCGCGACGACCTTCAACGCCAACGTGGCTCCTCTCACCGTGGCGGGCGACGCTCCGCCGGTCGTCCCGGACCTCGACGATCCGGCCTACGCCCGTCACGCCTACTACGCCGTCCGGCTCGGCATGCGGCGAACCTGGATCAACCGCCGCAACGAGACGTTCACCTTCCTGGACGCCGACACGGTCCGCCGACGCATGAGCGTGGACTTCACGCTGCCGCCCTCCACCACGCTCCGTCCAGGCGACATGGCGCTGGTGCCGCTAATGCTGCTGACCAAGCAGGACCTGCGCAATCTCGACGTGCGCACCAGCGCCGACGAGGCGCTGCCGGTGATGAGCACCGAGCAGAACGGCACCGCGTCGGTGCTGGGGCTCAAAGGCGTCCTCGAGCGACTCGTCGATCGCCTTCCAGCCGGACACGCGGACCGCGTCGTCGACGAGCAGGCGCTCGCCGACATCGTCTACGCCCGGCCGCCGCACCAGAACATCGCGGCCGGGCACGTGGCCGCCGGCGGCGCGCTGGACCGCCAGCTGCGCCACGCCGAGCCAGCCAACCGTGCGCAGATCGAACGGTTCATCTTCGAGCTGGAGCGGAACTTCATGCTCCTGGTCCCGTTGCCGTACTGGCCGCGGCACCGCCAGGTCTGCAAGCTCTCCTACGACGCGGCGATCCGCGTCCAGCAGGCGCCGCGCGTCGCCCGGCTCTACAGCGCCGCCAACCGCATGCTCTCCTCGCTCGGACTCGTCGGTCGCGTCGAGTTCTTCGACGGCCTCGCCGTCGGACTCGCCGACAGCTACCACGCCGAGGCTGTACCGCCGCGTGACACCTACATCGCCGAGGCCGCGCTGTCGGTCCGTCGGCCAGGCGAGCCGACCGACGACGCGCCGATCACCGATCGCCACGCGTTCCGCCCTCACCTGCGCGCCAAGCCCCGGCAGCGCGGCGACGAGGGCAAGCTCGGCCTCATCATCCACGCGCACCGCGGCGAGCTGCTGCTGCCGCTGACGTTCTCCAGCCTGCTAATCAGCGTCGCGCTGGGCTTCCTGCCCGCCCACGCCTACACGCTCGACGGGCAGACGCTGGGCGCGCTGCTGCTCGTGCCGTTTGCGCTGTCGACCTTCTACATCCGCAGCCAGGAGAACTCCTACGTGACGGCGATGCTGCGCGGCGTGCGGATGCTGGCGGTCTTGCCGCTGCTGGCCGCGGTCTGGGCGATCGGTCTCGTCGCGCTCGGGACGCTCCCACCCGACGACGGCCACCGGCTATCGCAGACGACGCTGACGGAGATCAGGATCCCGTTCCTCGTCGCCGCGGTCCCAACCGCGGTGTTGATCGTCGCGACGTTCTCGGCCGCGATCGGCCGCGTCATCCGCCCCGTCATCCGGCGCCGCCAGGAACGCGCCCGTCAGGCCACGCGGAGGCGGTTCTTCGAGGCGCGAGCGGCCGGCCGAGAGCCGCCGAAGCGGCGTCTGCGCGCCATCGGACGCGCCGTTGCAGCCATCCTCAGCAGCTTGCTGATCGCGGCGGTGCTGGTCTACAGTGGATGGTGCGGCGCGTCGAGATGGTGGAAAGCAGCCGTGCCGACCGCCCCGCACCCTAACCTTCAGGCACGATGACCTCGCTGATCCGCATCATCTTCCCGAACTTCGATCCGGCGCCCACCGTCGAGAACTTCGGCGTGCGGACCGAGAAGATCGTGATCGACGGGGCCAGCGACGACCGCGACGCCGAGAAGCAGCTCGACGAGCTGCTCGACCGTCCGCGCGCCGCGGCGGCGTAGCCGCTTCACAGCCCGGCGCACGCCCACGACCTGCGCCTCCGCCGGGGAGGCTCATCGACGGCCTCGGGCCCGTACGCGTCTCGGCGGGCCCAACCGTACGGCGCGAGCCCGGGAGGCTCTCCCGGGCTCGCGGCTGAGGCTGACCGCGCGGGCCATCTCCCTTGATCGAGTGCTGCATGCCGCCAACGTGCGGTCGGCAGCGTCGCGGCCCTTACGCCGCGTCGGCGGACCAGTACCGCTTGTCCTCGACGATGCGACTGGTGACCATGCCGTTGGGCAAGCGCAGCGGAAGCGCGCGCTGGCGGGCGAGCAACTTCGCGTGGCCGGGGTGCTCGTCGATCCAGGCGCGCGCTTCCTTCAACGTGCGGAACTCGCGCCACCACAGCCCTCTGGCCGGCCGCGGCGCCCCCGGCTGCAGATGGACGACGTAGCGGGGTCGGCCGGCGGCGGCCATCACGGCCGCCCTCCGGCCGCCGCGCCGCCACCGGAGCTGGCGTCCTGCTCGCGCACCCGCTCGAGGATGTCGTCGACCGCGCGCAGCGTGCCTACGAACCGGCGGTGGCGACGCAGGTAGGCGGCGACGTCGGCGAGGTACAGCGAGGTCGTCTCCAGGCTCTCGTGACCCATTGCCTCCTGAAGACTGCGCATCCCCAGCGCACCGCCCTGGCCGTCCTCGTTGAGCTCGGACTTGATCACCTGCACGCAGGCGTACGTGCGGCGCAGCACCTTCGGCGTGATGTAGAACGCGGGCCGCAGCTCCTCGTCGGCCAACCGCTCGCGCGCGAGGTCCGTCAGGCGGCGCAACATGCGGCGGGACGACTGCGGCGAGGCGGGCAGCCGGCGGTCCTCCTCGTACACGAAGGTGCCGCGCGGCTGGCCGGCGACCTGCTTCGGCAGCCGCCGGAAGAACATGTAGCCGCCGGGCGCGATGTTGTAGCGCCGCGCGTGATCCTCCCAGCGGTCCATGAACAGATCGTCAACCGGGATCTGCCGCCACTTGCCGTCGTTGCGGCCCTTGCCCCTGCGGATCGTCAGCACGCGGTCGAACGGGTCAAGGTCGTCGAGGCGCAGCTCGCAACGCTCCATGGCCCGCACGCCCGTCGCGAGGTAGGTCTCGTAGTCGAACTGCTCGTAGGGGTCGAACTCCGGCTCGCGAACCAACGCGGAGAGCGCCTTGACCTGCTCGGGACGCAGCCACTCGTGGCAGGGCTGGATGCGCGAGAAGCTCTCGCACGCGGTCAGCAGCGAGCCGTCGCCCCAGCCGGAGACGACGACGAAGTTCAGAAACGAGCGCATCGAGGACATCCCCCGCTTGCGCGTGGCGGCCGCCAGCGAGTGCGGGTGGCGATCGAGGAACCAGTCGCGGAAGTCGGCCGCGGTCGTCCGCCGGATCGGCAGCTTGGCGAGTCGTGACTCGGCCAGCGCCGGGCCCGCCGCGGCCTTGCCGATGACGCGGTGCTGCGCCCCCTTGAGGACGGTGCGATGGTCCTTGACCGACTTCGGCCGGTTGACCTCGACCGAGCGCAGGAACAGGTCCACGGCTTGCGAGACGGTGATGTTGCGGTAGTCGATGCGCGCGCCCGGCGAGGCCGGACCGATGGAGGTGTGAGGTGTGTTGTTGGCGTACATGGCGTTCGCGACCGTGCGTCCTCGAACGCGCGTCGCGCTTGGTTCTCTGCAGGCAAGGCTCCTGTTTTGCTGGGTGGCGGGCTACAAGTACTGCCTTCTAGCGGCCCGACCGCAGCCTCTTGGTGATGCGCCGCGGGCTGTCCTCACCGGCGCGCTCCCTGGACTGTTGCCTAGTTTGGCAACGATACACCGTGATCTCTCTGCCTGCAACGGACGGCGATCGGCCGTCGAGCAGCGGGCAGCAGGCAGCCGAAGAGCAGGCGGTCATCCTCGAAAGCTAGGGCGAATGCCGCGATCGACCCGGCTGTCGACCGTCACCGCCGGCGGGTGGGCGGATGCACGCACCACCCTCCGGGCGGCGGCTGACCCGTCCGTTGAGGGTGCTCGTTGCTTGTCGACCCTGGCGCGCTACTCGCCGGAGCAGTGGGGCCGCCGCCGTCAACGACGGGTTCGAGCTCGCGATCCAGCGTTCGACCGTGCGGCGGCGCCTTCCGGCGCCGCCGCACGCCTGACTGGTGCAAACCGCTCAGCGGCCGGTTGGGAAGCGCCCCCAGCGGGTCGTTGACTCACGCAACCCCGAAGCAGCGGGTGAGCGTCGGGGTGACCGGGGCATCCAGTCCGGGGCGCTGTTCTTGCCAGGGGCGCCGCGAACCTGCGGGCCGCCCGGCGGCGGTAGCCCGATCACGCCGTTGCGCTCAGGACTCAGCCGCCCTTGACCTCGATCCGCCGCGGCTTCGCCCGCTCCGGCTTGGGCACGCGCACCGTCAGCACGCCATCGTGGAGCTGGGCGTCGATGTGATCGGCGTCCACCTCGCCAGGCAACGTGACGCGGTAGTCGAACTGGCCGGTGCGGCGCGTGCGGCGGCGCAGGATGCCGGTGCGCTCGCGCTCTTTGACCTCGCCCTGAATGGCCAGCTCGTTGTCGCGCACCTCGATGCTGACGTCGCCCTTCTTCACGCCGGGCAGGTCCGCCTCCACCACCCAGGCGTCGTCGGTCTCCTCGAGGTCAACCGGCGGCGACCACACGCCACCGCCGGCGAACGGGGCACCGCCGACCGCCTGCTCGAACAGGCGGTCCATGCGCTCGCGCATATCTTCCATCTCGCGGATCGGGTCCCAGCGGGCGGGCAACGCCTCGCGGCGCTCACGGCGCACGGGCAGCGGGGGCATCAGGGCACCTCCATCGTCGTGGTTGACTTCTCGGTCGTGGTCTCGCGCAGCTGCTCGAGCTCCTCTTGACGCAGCTGCGTGTAGCTGCGCACAAGCGAGTTGGCAAGCTGCGCGCGGGCGAGCTGCGATCGCAGGACGGCTGTCTGCGCGCGGCGGGAGAGGTTGTCGTGCTCAGCTCTTGCCTCGTAACCCTCTCGCTGGAGTCGAGCCAGTTGCCGCTCGCAATCTGCGGCGCGGCGCGCGAGCTGGCAGAGCAAATCGGCCAGGTAGCCGCATTCCAGAGGCTCTGCCGCGCCGGCGGCGCTGCCGCGCCCCTCAGCGGTGATGCCGGCCGCTGGACAGGAATGACATCGCCGTCGAGGGCGGTTCGGCGACCGATCGTGACCACGTGACGGCGCTGTGGCAGCGCCCGGCCGCAGTGCTCACACAGCGTCAGGGTGAGATGGTCGGCGGCCATCGCGCTGACCCGTTCGCACGAGGGGCAGCCCACGTAGCAGACGGCAGGCTCCGCGCTGGTCATGCCCTCGATTCGGAGCGCGGTGTGGCCGAATGCCGGTCAGGCGCCGCGCTGGCGCCGTGCCGGGCGGCGTCAGGAACCGTGCGACGGCGCGCCTCGATGCGGCCCCCTGGCGTGTACCGCAGGCCGCGCACGTCTCCGGTCGACAGTTGCCGCATCGCGATGATGACCTGGGCCAGCAGCGCTTGGCGATCACTCATCACAGGCCTCCGGATGGCGACCTTCGCCGTGAGCACCGAGCGCCGGCGCGTCCGTGACCCGAAGCGGGGCGTCGAGGCGCGCGATCACCGTGCCGTGTGGGCGCGGGAGCTCGCTGTCACAGCGCGGGCAGACGTCGGTGGCCGCCCACAGCGCCGCGCTGTAGGTCCGCAGCTGGCAACGGCCGCAGATCACGTACGGCATCCCCGCTCCTCTCGCCGCTCCCCGTCGCCGTTCAGCGCGAGCCGGTGGCGGCCTCCAAGCACGTGCAGAAGGCGCTGGACGGCCGGCGCGCCGGTGAGCACATCGAATGTGAACGTGTCGCGGCGGGCGGCCGCGACCCAACGCTCGGCCATTCGCAAGCCGGCCAGGTCGATGAACGTCAGCTCACGCAGATCCAGCACGAACTGGTCAAACCCCGCGTCGCGTAGCTCATGCAGCTGCTGCTCGACCTCCCCGACGGTGAGAAGGTCCAGCTCGCCCTCGGGCGCCACGTAGACCACGTCGCGATCGGGCCGAACATGGCAGATGAACCCCGCGAAGGCCTCCGAGAACTTCCCCGCCTCTGAGCGAACCGCGCTCATACCTCTCTCCTCCCCTCCCCGCCGCCTGCGAGCAGCTGACGGCGCAGCTGCTCGACGAGGGGCCCGTGATCGTCGGCGTCCAGCGCGACGTCCATGAAGACGGCGACCACGCCCGCATACACCTCCAGCGCGTGACGATCCGCGGGCGACCAGTCCCGCCGCCGCCGCGTGAAGACGTTCAAGCTCCCAGTGGGTCCCTGGCGCAACCAGATCGGGCTACTCATCACTGCCCGGACGCCATGCCGCGCGAGCAGCCTCCAGAGGCCGGGCCAGCGGTCGTCGACCTCCAGATCCGCGACGAGCACCATCACCTGTCGACGAATCGCGTCCACGGATGGACCGACGCCGAGCCGGTGCTGGTTGAGCTCCAACGCGCGTACGCCTGCGTCCGACGCACCAAGCAACCGCGGCCGACCGTCGTCGTCGAGCAGCATCAGCCCGGCCCCGTCGACGTCCAAGACCGCGACGGCGGTCGTCACCGCCTGATCGAGCTGCTGCTCAAGCCAGGCGCAGCGGGGCTGGACGTCGCGCAGCAACGTCGCCACCCGCGCGCGCAGCGCTTCAGGCCGCAACGGCATCGCTGCAATCCCGACGGATGCAACCGTCGTGCCGATCGCCGAAGAAGGGATATATGCCCTGTGCCAAGCCGCCACCGCTCAGAAACGTCGAGTGGGGCCCACAGGGTCAGGGCAGACCGCGCTGCGATCGTAGCCCTTGATGCGAGCATTGGCAAGCCAAGCGCGCAGCGTGATCGCCGGTCGGACCGCGGCTCGCAGTTCTGAACCCGCCGATCCAGTCGAGGCAGCGTCGCGCGGACGCCGTCGGGGACACGCCTCAGTCTCGGTCGAGGTTGTGGCCGCGCAGGACTCGCTCGGCGAGCGCGGCAACTCGCTCGCTGCGATCGCGCGCGGCACGGCGCAACCGGTTGAAGGCCGTTACCGCGTCAATGTCATGGCGGCCCATGAGCATCCCGACCGCGCGTTCGATCACGACGCGGCTGTTCAGCGCGTGCTGTAGCTGGTCGGCCAGCTCGCTGCGGTGCTGGGCATGGACCGCGCTCGCGAGCAGGCTGCCCACGAGGTCGGCGTAGGCCTGCAATGCCCGCACCTCGCTCTCGCTCCAGTCGCGCGGCTTGTCCACGTAGCAGTTCAGGGCACCCACCGTCTCGCCGGCCACATGCACCGGGACGCCCAGCACCGCCCGCACGCCGCGGTCAGGCAGCTCGGGCTTGAGCTCGGGCCAGCGGTCATCCTCGGCGAGGTCCGGCACCTGCGTGACGGTGTCGTAGACGAGGGCATCGACGCACGGACCGTGCCCCACACGTTCCTGGGTCTCCTCCAGCAGCCGGCCTGGCTCATCCGTAGCCGCCACGGAGCACAGCACCCGGCCCTCGTCGATGACCATCAAGCCGGTGCCGGTCACGTCGAACAACTCCAGCGCGCCGTGCAGGACCTCCCTGAGGGCTTCCTTGAGCTCAATGCGATGAACGCTGCGCCGCAGCCCACCGAGACTGCGCTCCAGCGCCTCGGGATTGATGTGTCCGCCTGCCTCGACCATTGCTCACGACGCTGCTGTGCGGATGCGACCAGTCCCTGTACTAGGCCGCCGACACGCGGTCGCATCGCCTGTCGCCGACGCCGCTGTCACGCGGCGGCGACGATCGCGCTGAACGACTCAGGGTCGAGCGAGGCGCCGCCCACCAGCAGGCCATCGATGTCGGCCTGCGCGAGCAGCCCGGCGGCGTTCTCGGGCGTGACTGACCCGCCGTAGAGGATCCGGACTCCACGCGCCTCGGCGTCCGGGCGGCCCTTGGTGATCACCGATCGCAACCATTCGATCGTCTCCTGAGCCTGGTCTGGAGTTGCGACCTGGCCCGTTCCGATCGCCCAGACGGGCTCGTACGCGACCACCACCTCGCCCAGGCGCCGTGTGTCCACCTCGGCCAGCCCGGCAGTCAGCTGACCACGCAGCGTGCGTTCGGTTTCGGCGCTGGCGCGCTCGTCGTCGGTCTCCCCCACGCACAAGATCGGTTGCAGGCCGGCGGCCAGCGCGGCCGGGACCTTCTGCCGCAGCGCCCGGTCGCTTTCGCCGAAGAGGCGCCGGCGCTCGGAATGCCCGAGAATCACGCCCGATACGTCGAGTTCGACCAGCATCGGCGCGGAGATCTCGCCGGTGAAGGGTCCAGAGGGCTCTTGGTGCATGTTCTGCGCGTAGAGCCGCAGACCGACGTCCCGAGCCAGACGGCGCAACGCCGCCACCGCGGTGTACGGCGGGGCGATCCCGACCTCGGCCGTGGTGCCGGCCGCGAGCGGCGCGACCGCGGCGACGAACGCCCGCGCCTCAGCGACCGTCTTGTGCATCTTCCAGTTGCCCACGATCAGGGGGAGTCTCATCCCACGGAGGATCGCGACGTCGGCATGTTCAGCCCCGATGCCGCGGTACATGGCGTGTCAGCTGGCTCCCAATCCGAGAGCCAGTGCAGGTCACCGTCCCTGAGGCACTCCCTTCTCGCGAGCGCTCTCTCGTGGACGGACCCAACTCCTTGCGCCGCGAAGCGCCCACACGCCGCCGCTGAGCTCATGCACTGTCGAGCAGATCGGCCAAGTCGCAGACGACCAGGTCGGCGCCCGCGCGCCGCAGCTCGTCGGCATGGCCGGTGCGGTCGACGCCGACGACGTAACCGAACGACCCAGCGCGCCCGGCCTGCACGCCGGCCAATGCGTCCTCGAACACCGCCCCGCGTGCGGGCGGCACGCCCAGCGCGCGCGCCGCCGCCAGGAACGTGTCAGGAGCCGGCTTGCCGGCCAGTCCTTCCCGCTCGACGACCAGGCCGTCGATGCGCACCTCAAACAGCCGCTCGATGCCCGCTGCGACCAGCACATCCCGACAGTTGGAGCTTGACGAGACCACCGCACAGCGCAGCCCACTCCGGCGCGCGCGATCTACGAAGCGCACGGAGCCCGGGTAGACCTCGACGCCTCGCTCCCGGATCAGTCGCAGCACCAGATCGTTCTTGGCATTGGCCAGCCCATGAAGCGTCGCCGCACCGGGCGGATCGTCTGGTGAGCCCTCTGGCAGCTCGATCTGACGGGCTGCCAGGAACGCCCGCACGCCGTCGAGCCGCGGTCTGCCGTCGACGTAGTGGTTGTAGTCGCTGACGGGGTCGAATGGCCGCGCTTGCTGGCCGTGCTGGGCGAGGAACTCGTCGAACGTCGCCTTCCACGCCTCGGCGTGTAGGACCGCGGTGCGGGTGAGGACGCCGTCGAGATCAAACAGACACGCGGCGATGGGGTCGGGCAGGCCCAGCACGAGGCTCCTGCTCCCCGCTCCCTATCGCCGCGAATCCCGTGCCGCATGCAATCAGCCTGCGGTGGACTTCGGCGGCGTCGGCCGGTTGCCATGACGCCTTCACCTCGTCACGACCGGCGCGGCCGAAGCCCACCGGGTAGGTGTCGGTTTGCTAGCGGTCGTCGGGAACCGCGTGCAGGTGCGGCGCGCCGGGCGACCGGGGGAGAGCAGGCGGGCGTCCGGCACGCTCGGCGCGGCGCAACGCCCGGCGCACGGCCCTGTCGCGCTCGCTCGGCTTCGGCGGCGGCTCGGGCAGCGGCGCGCCCGACGCCTGCCAGGTAACGATCTGATCGACGGCGGCGTTCGTGCCGACCGGGCGCTTGGCGTCCTGGCGGCGCCGGTACTCCAACCACTCCAGCGTCGGGTTCGCGTCGGCCTCCCTGAAGAGCCGATCCATCCGCCGCAGCACCGCCGGCCACTGCTCGGGCTCGAAGTCGCGCCTGATGGCGCCGCCCGTCGCGTCGTAGTAGATGGCGTCCGCGAGCGTCATCTGCGCGATCCGTGGATCACGCGTGCGAGCCTCTGTCGCTGCGCCGTTTCGGCCTCCGCGCCCCATCAGCACGTCACCTCAGCGGCGGTCCGGTTCGGATGACGGGATTCGATTCCGCATGCGGCGTGCTGAACGGCACAAGGACTTCCAGGGGCAAAACCCCTGGAAATCCCAATAGTGGAGACGGCGGGAATCGAACCCGCGTCCGCAGTCGCGTGATGATGGCTTCTACGAGCGTATCCGGCGCTCTGATCTCGCCCTCAGGTCGCCTCGCCGGCCGGGTTCCTGAGGGCCAGCCTCCTGAAGATGTCCCCCCTTTGGCGGAGGCGGACCGCCGGGGGTGAGCCTGCATGTTGATCCCGAGGCCCTGGCGGCAGGCAGGCCAGGGGCGGGACCTCGCAAACGCTTAGCTAGTGACTAAGCGGCGAGGGCGTACTCGTGAGAGTCCGCACGTATTGGTTTCCCGGTGTTTTACGAGGCCTCCGGGACCTCGGCTCGCGACCACCATCCCGAAACCGACCGCGTCGAAGCCTGTCGTCCCCGGGGTGGTATGTCACGACCCATTCTAGCTGTCGACGGGCGCCATCTCCGTCGCGCGGCTCGCCGCCAGGCGCAGCGGCTCCGCGCCGATGAGGCGCTCGAAGCCGCCGACGACGAGCCACAGCGAGCGCAGCGCGAGCGCCGCGCGGCGGTCGACGGGCTGCACGCGCGCCTCGCTGACCAGCGCCGCGCGGCCGTCGCCCGCGGGCTCGACCCAGTGGGCGAACAGCACCCTCACCGTCCCGCGCTCGTCCCAGTCGCGGAACGCCTCCGGCCCGGCGAGCCGCGGGTAGTCGCGCGCGAGCGTCCAGATCCGGCCGCACATCCCCGACAGCGACCAGCGCTCGCCCGCGGCGAGCACCACGAACGGCTCGCGCGCGAGCAGCTCGCGGAACGTGATGCCCGCCGGGGTGCCCGGCAGCCGCCACTGCACGAGCCGCCCGAGCGTGCGCGTCTCGTCGAGGCGCACGCCCGCGGCCGCCCGCCAGAGCGCATCTGGAGACGCCTCCGCCACGCGCCGGTGGCGCGTTCGCACCGCCGGCGCGGGCAGCCACGCGTCGAGCTCGTCCGTCCTCACAGGCGGTCGAGCACCACCGCCGCGCAGAGCAGCACCGAGAACAGCAGATGCAGCTGCGCCGTCTGGGGCGCGAGCGTCAGCAGCGCCTCGTCGCCGCTGCGCCGGGCCGCGAGCGCCTGCCGCGCACGGGCGGCCGCGGCCGGGAGCAGCACGAGCGGCAGCAGGATCCAGGCGCTGAACAGCCCGACCGCCCAGAGCACGACGAGGGCGGCGAAGGCGCCCGCCAGCGCGGCGAGGAACAGCGCCCGCGCGCGCCCGAAGCCGATCCGCACCGCGAGCGTCCGCACGCCCGCGGCCCGGTCGCCCTCGATGTCGGACGCGTTGTTGGCCGCGAGCACGCTCGCGATGAGCAGCCCGGGCGCCATGCCGAGCCAGAACGCTGGTGCGTGGAAGCCGTCGCCGGTCACGGCCGTGTAGGCGCCCTGCGTGAGCAGCGGCCCCATGAGCAGCACGATCGCCGGGTCGCCGAGCCCGTCGTACTTGTACGGCCGCGGTCCGCCGGTGTACAGCCAGCCACCGAGGATCCCGATGACGCCGATGACCAGCAGCTCCGGGCCCTGGACGGCGCAGATCCCCACACCGAGGAGGAACGCGACGCCGAACAGCGCCCCATACAGCCGGCGCCCCTCCCCCACGCTCAGCAGGCCGCGGCTGAAGACCTGCGAGTTGTCCATCTTGTCGGGCGAGTCGACGCCGTGGGCGGCGTCCTCGACCTCGTTGCAGACGTCGGTCGCGGCGTGCACGAGCAGCAGCGCCACCAGGGCGACCGGGAGCAGCCACCAGTCGGCGTCGCCGGCGCCGATCGCCACGAGCGCGCCGGCGAGCGCGGGGACGACCGAGGTCGGCAGATAGAGCGGGCGGGTGGCGCGGATCCACAGCGTCAGGCGGCTCGGGCGCTCGCCCGGCAGCGCGCCCGCCGGGGCGGTGAGGTGCGGGGCATGGGTCGGTGTCACGGAGGACCTCCGGTGGGGTCGAGGGTGCCGCGCTCGAGGCCGGCGAGCCCCGACTCGCCGGTGAACGCGACCCGGCGGCCGTGCCGGACGACGAGGCGCAGGCGGCCGGCGAGGTGCTGATGGGCGGCGTGGACGTTGCGGCGCTCGGCGGGCACCGGCACGGGGAGCGCGTGGGCCTCCGCCGGGTCGGCGTCCGCCTCGACCTCGACGCTCCAGCGCGGGCCGCGGCCCCGCAGGCGCCAGCCGCGGTCGCCGACCTCGGCGCGGACGGGCGACAGCAGCGGATCCCCGAGCCGCACGACCTCGTCGCCGAGGCGGACGACGATCGCGGTGGCCGTCGTCGACACCGGCCCGAGCGTGACGGAGCCGCCGGCGAACGCGACGCAGACGTCGGCATCGGCGAAGCCGTGCGCCTGCCCCCACCACCACCGGTCCGGGAAGCCGCCGCGCCCCCAGTTCTTCTCGGCGTAGACCGTGGCCCCGTCGAGGTCGACGACCTCGTCGCCGAGCACCGCCGCGCCGGTCGCGCGGCCGCCGAGGACGTGCGGATGCCAGTACTGGCCGAGTCCCGGCACGACATGGGCGACCCCGAGGCCGCCGAACGGCCGCCGCGGCCAGCCGTGTGCATCGTCGATGCGCGCCTCGATCCGGGCGCCGGGCCCGAGGTCGAGCCGCACCCGCCGGGCGTCGGCCGCGAACTCGCCGCTGCCGTTCGCCCAGGCGCCGAGCCGGTGCTCGTCCGCGCCGGCGCGCTGCAGCGCCGCGTCGCGCAGGAAGCGGCCGGGATGCCCGACGAGGGCGACCGTCGCCCACCGCCCGTCGGGCGCGGCGTTGACGCCGCACAGCGCGACCACGACGCGCCCCGACCGCGGCTCGGTGAACCGCCAGTAGTAGCCCTCCATCGCGACGCCGTGCGCCCGGCGAGGGTCGCCGAACGGGCCGTCGGCGCCGGTCGCGCGATACCGCCGCCGCATCATGGTCGCCTCCCTACCCGCGCGGCGCGGCCTCGGCACACGGCCGGCGGGGCGTCCACGGAACGGCGCTCGTCCGCAGACACAAAAGGGACGCGGGTCGAGCCGACGTTCGGGGGCCGGATTCCGGTCGCTACGCCCTGATGGGCGGCGCCTCGGGTCCGGCGGCGCGGCCTCCCACCCCGGTGGCCTCGCTCTTTCGCGGCTCGACTCCGCGTCTGCAAGCAACCGTACGCCCCCGAACGATCCGGGTCAAGGGGGCGATTCCGCACTTAGCGGAGAAAGAACTTGCCGACCTAGACTCACCTCGTGGACCAGCCCCGTCACCAGTGGCTTCCGCCGGTCTCGCCGACCCCGGCGCCGGCCCCCGAGCCGATGCCGCCGGCGCCCGCGCGCACGCCCCCGGGCTGGCGCCGCCTCCTCGGCCCGGTCGGCGTCGCGCTCGTGTTCCTGTTCACGAAGGGCAAGGCCCTGCTCCTGCTGCTGCCGAAGCTCAAGCTGCTGTCGACCTCGGCGACGATGCTCGTCTCGATCGGCGCCTACAGCCTGATCTGGGGGTGGCGGTTCGCGGTCGGCTTCGTCCTGCTCCTGCTCGTCCACGAGCTCGGGCACGTCATCCAGCTGCGGCGCGAGGGCATCCCGGCGAGCGCCCCGATGTTCATCCCGTTCCTCGGCGCCGTCGTCGCGGCCAAGTCGCTCGGCGGCAACGCGCTCGCCGAGGCGCGCGTCGGGCTCGCCGGGCCGATCCTCGGCACGCTCGGCGCCGCGGTCCTGCTGCCGATCGCGCTCGCGACCGACAGCGAGCTGCTGCGCGCGCTCGCGTTCACCGGCTTCTTCCTGAACCTCTTCAACCTCGCGCCCGTCCTGCCGCTCGACGGCGGCCGCGCGATGGCGGCGATGGCGCCGTGGATGTGGTTCGTCGGCTTCGGCGTGCTGCTCGGCGCGACGATCGCCTTCCCGAACCCGATCATGATCCTCATCCTGCTCCTCGGCGGCATGGAGACCTGGCGGCGCTGGAAGCTGCGCCGCTCGGGCGACGAGGAGCAGGCCGAGTACTACCGCGTGCCGCCCCGCGCCCGGCTGGCCGTCGCCGCGGTCTACGTCGGGCTGATCGTCGTGCTCGCGATCGGCATGGACGTCACGTTCCTGGCGCGCGACTTCGGCGACGCCTAGGCCGGACCGGCCGTCACAGCCGGGCGACCACCGTCCTGGTGACGGTCCGGCCGCCCTTCGGGGCGATCGCGAAGACGAGCCGCACGCCGCCGGCGCGCCGGATCGCCGGGCGCGCCGCCGCGGGGAAGCGCACGACGACCCGCGTCGGGACGTCCGGCCGGAGCGTCCGCCGCGCCCGGCCCAGCGGCCGCACCGCCGCGGCGAGCGCGCGCGGACGTCCCTTCCCGGCCCGCCCGCCACGCGGGAACGCCCTGGCCTTGACGACGCACCGGACCTGGCAGGTGACCATCCCCTCGGCGGCCGAGGCGTCCTTGCGGATCTCGACCTCGTCGACGAGCGGGGCGATGAGCTCGTCCTCGTCGGGGACGCCTTCGGCGCCGGTCTGCGTGAGCTCGATCGTCCCGCTGCCGCGCATCTCGCAGCTCACGGTGACGTCCGGCTCGTAGCCCGGGCAGCTCGCGTCCGGCACGGCCCGGCTGAACCGGTAGGTGATCTTCGGGGCGCCGGCCGACTCCGCCGGGATGTGGAACACGTCACCCCAGACGGCGGCCAGCGCCGTGCCCGGCACCATGCCGGCCGGCGAGACGACGTGGCGCTCGGGCCCGCCGCCGCCGTCGCGGAACTCGCAGTCGACGGCGAGCTCGAGGCCCGCGCCGAGGCCGAACACGATGTCGCGCACCGGCTCCAGCGGCCGAGCGGGGTCGACGTTCGGCTGCAGGACCGCCGGGCCCAGCGCCCGCACGCCGGTGCCCGAGCATGCCTTCTGCGTCCCGCGATCGTCGGTCGTCAGCTCGGAGATCCTGCCCCCGCTGAACGCGCGCTCGCCCGTCGTCCCGCCCTTGACGAGCCGCCCCTCCTGGACGACCACGTCGCGGATGAGGCCGGTGGCGTGGAAGGCCGCGCTCTGGTCCTGGGTGCAGCCGCCCTCCGACGCCTGGTGCAGCGACCACTCGAAGTCGCCCTGGAAGAAGGCGTCGTAGTGGTAGGTGGGCGCGTCCTGCGCGGCCGCGCTCGCGGGCAGGGCGGCGAGCGTCGCGGCGCCGATCAGCAGTCGTCGGAGCATGGGAGGGCACGCTGCCGGGCGACGCCGCGGCGTGCATCGGGGGAATCCCCAGTCAGGCCGCGATCGGCGGCGCGACCGCGCCGAGCACGCGCTCCAGCGCGGCCACGCAGGCGGCGTCGAACTCGACGCCGGCGCCGGCGCGCAGCAGCCCGAGCGCGCGCTCGCGGTCCCAGGCCCCGCGGTAGACCCGCGGCGAGACGAGCGCGTCGTAGACGTCGGCGACGGCGAGGATGCGCGTCTCGAGGTCGATCGCGTCGCCGGCGAGCCCGTCCGGGTAGCCGCTGCCGTCGAGCCGCTCGTGATGGCCGCGCACGGGGCGCCGGATCCGCTCGGGATAGCCGAGCTCGGCCAGGAGCTCGTCGCCCCACACCGGGTGGCCCTGGATCGTGGCGAACTCCTCGTCGGTCAGCGCGCCGGGCTTGCGCAGGATCGCGTCCGGGACGCTGAGCTTGCCGATGTCGTGCAGCAGCCCGGCGAGCGCCAGCTCGCGCAGCCGCCCGGGCGCCAGGCCGAGCTCCTCCCCGATCGTCACCGCCCACTCGGCGACCCGGCGGGTGTGCTGCTCGGTCGAGTCGTCCTTGACCGCGAGGCGCGCCATCAGCGCCCGCACCCGCGTGCCGAGGAACGCCTCCTCGTCGGCCACCAGCGCTGCGGCCGGGAGGTCGCCCGCGGTCGGTCGCGAGGGACGGCCGCGGTAGACGTCGAGCGTCAGCGGGATCCCGACCATCGCGATGCCGGACAGCTCGAGCACATGGCCGAGCCAGAACGCCCAGCCGCCGGGCGTGAACAGCAGCTGCGGCGCGAGCGCGCAGCCCAACCAGACCACCCCGACGACCACGCACAGGTCCGCCGTCCGGCGCGTGAGCGCGTACGTGCGGCTCGCGCGCCAGGCGCTCAGCAGGAAGAAGCAGGCCCCGACGACGAGCAGCGCCACGGCGAGCGGGTCGCCCGCCTGCGGCAGGTGGGGCAGCACGCTGGGGACCGCCAGTGCGACGGTGCCCGCGGCGGCGATCGCGACGAGGAGCGCCGCGAAGCCCAGCGCGATCCCCCGCACGTCGGCGCCCGGTCCGAGCGACGGGACCGCGGAGAGGGCGAGCAGCGCGCCGCCGACCGGCAGCGCGATGCCGCCGGCGAGGGCGATCACGCCGTTGGCGTCGAACAGGACTCCGGGGGTCGCGATGCCGTGCAGCGCCAGCAGCAGCGACATCGCCGCGAACGCTCCGCCGGAGATGACGGCGTGCGGGTCGTTGCCGCGCACGCCCGCGACCAGCAGGCCGATGCTCGCGCACGCCGCGATCGTCGACACCGCCGCCATGACGGCGAGATGCCCGAGGCCCGTGGTGGGCCCACCGTGGGCGCCGCTCAGCGCCTCGAGGGCGAGGGCAGGCAGCAGCGCCGCGCCGGCGACGAGCACGAGATAGGCCCGGACGGGACTGCGCAGCAGCGAGTCCATCCCACCGGTGATCGGCCCGACCGGGCCGCGGGTTGAGCGCCGCGGCTAGCGGTTGGCCTCGCGCAGGGCGCGCTGCATGTCGCGCTTCGTCTCGCGCTCGCGGATCGACTGGCGCTTGTCGTAGAGGTCCTTGCCGCGCGCCAGCGCGATCTCGACCTTGGCGTGCGGGCCCTTGAAGTAGATCCGCGTCGGCACGAGCGTCAGGCCCTTCTCCGAGACGCGGCCCGCGAGCCGCTCGATCTCGCGCCGGTGCACGAGCAGCTTGCGCGGCCGCTCGGGCTCGTGGTTCTCGCGCGAGGCCGGGCCGTACGGGGGGATGTGCACGTTGTGCAGCCACAGCTCGCCCTCGTGGACGGCGGCGTAGCCGTCCTTGAGCTGCGCGGCGCCCGTTCGCAGCGACTTGACCTCGGTCCCGCGCAGCGCGATGCCCGCCTCGAGCTTGTCGAGGAACTCGAAGCGGTAGCTCGCGTAGCGGTTCGACGCGACGTCGCCGGGGGCGACCTTCTTCTTCGCCTTCGCCATGGGAGCGTCAGACGGTATCCGAGGGCAGCTCGACCGGATCCAGGTCCACGCGGCCGCGTGGCGTGTCGACGCGCGCCACCCGCACCGTGATCGGGTCGCCGATGCGGATCGACTCGCCGCCGCGCGTGCCCTCGAGGATCGTCTCCGCCTCGTTGAGCTCCCACCAGTCGCCGCGCAGCCGCCGCACCGGCAGCATGCCCTCGTAGCCGTCGCCGAACGCGACGAACGCGCCCGCGCCGATGACGCCGACGACCTCGCCGTCGAACTCCGCGTCCCAGCCGTGCTCGAACAGCTCGCGCTCCAGCATGTGGCAGCGGGCGACGTCGTCGGCCTTGCGCTCGATGTCCATCGCGTCGCGCTCGCGCGCCGACGACCACTCGGCCACCGAGGACAGCCGCCCGGCGTCCGGCACCTCCTCCCCGCCCCCGACCGCGCTGAGCAGCGCGCGGTGGCAGACGAGGTCGGGGTAGCGGCGGATCGGCGAGGTGAAGTGGCAGTAGGCGGGCGAGCTGAGGCCGGCGTGCCCGACGTTGCGCGGCGAGTAGTAGGCCTGCTTGAGCGTCCGCAGCACGAGCGAGGTCAGGCCGGCGCGGCCGTGACCGGTGCGGCGCACGTGCTGCTCGACGTGCACGGAGCACCGCGCCACGATCTCGGCCGCCTGCGAGGGCGTGATCGCGTCGGGCACCGGCGGCGTCGGCACGCCGAGCGACGCCAGCTGCTCGACGAGGCGCTCGACGCGCGGCGCGTCGGGCTTCTCGTGGACGCGGTAGAGCGCCGGCACGCCGCGCTGCTCGAGCAGGCGGGCCACCTGCTCGTTGGCGGCGATCATGAGGTGCTCGATCAGCCGGTGCGACTCGGTCTGCACGCTCGCCTGGGCGGCCGTGACGTTGCCCCGGCGATCGAAGTCGAACTCCGGCTCGCTGCTCTCGACCGCCAGCGCGCCGCGGCGCTCGCGGGCCTCCTGCAGCGCGCTCGCCACCCGGCGCGCCGCGGCCAGGGGCTCGGCCCACGGCTCCAGCCACGGGTCGACGCCCGCGAAGATGCGGTCGACCTGGTCGTAGTCCAGCCGCGTGTCGGAGCGGATGATCGAGCGGTAGAACGCCGCGCGCTCGACCCGGTGGCCGTCGAAGTCCATCTCGACGGTCACCGCGAGCCGGTCGACGCCCGGCCGCAGGGAGCACGCGTCGTTCGACAGCGCCTCCGGCAGCATCGGCTCGACGGCGCCCGGCACGTAGACGGAGGTCCCACGGCGGGCGGCCTCGCGGTCGATCAGCGACCCGGGGCGCACGAAGGCGCTGACGTCGGCGATGTGGACCCTGATCCGCGAGCCCTCGGCCGAGATCGCGTCGTCGAAGTCCTTGGCCGTCGCCGGGTCGATCGTGAAGGTGGTGAGGTCGCGCAGGTCGCGGCGCGCGACGCCGTCGGCGAGGCCGCCGCGGTCGCGCGCCTCGCGGGCCTGCCGCTCGACGGCCGGGTCGAAGCGCCGGGCGAGCCCGCGGTCGAGCATGAGCGCCTCGAGCACCGCCCGCGCGTTGTCGGGGCGGCCGAGGACGCGCAGCACCTTCGCCTGCTGCTTCGGCTTCGACGGCAGGCGGACGAGGACGAGGTCGCCGACGCGGGCATCGCGGTGCCCGTCGACGGGCACGCCGCGGCCGGGGCCGAAGAACGGCTGCACCGTGAGGAAGCGGCCGCGCTTCTCGAGCACGCCGACGATCCCGGCGGACGGCCGGCTCACCGGTCCAGCTGCTGTCCGAGGACCTTCAGGCCTGCCTGGACGGTCTCGTCGCGGTCGGTCTTGTCGTCGTCGCGTGCGGATACGTCGGGCTGGATACCCCGTCCGCGGGCGACTCCACCACCGCCGAGGTTGCGGCCGCTCGGCAGGAAGTACTGCCCGACGGTGATGTCGAGCGCGCCGCCGTTGGAGAGCTGCATCACCTGCTGGAAGACGCCCTTGCCGAACGTGTGGGTGCCGACGACCTCGCCGCGGTCCCGGTCCTGGATCGCGCCCGAGACGATCTCGGCCGCCGACGCCGTCTCGCCGTCGACGAGCACCGTCACCGGGATGTCGCCGTCGATCGCGCCGCCGGTCGCGTCGAGCGTCTTCGCCGGCTGGTTGCGGCCGCGGATCGTCACGATCTCGCCGTCGGGGATGAAGATCGACGCGACCAGCCGCGCCTCCTCGAGCAGCCCGCCGCCGTTGTGGCGCAGGTCGAGCAGGATGCCCTCGGCGCCCTGGCGCAGGCGGCGGTCGATCTCCTGGCGCAGCTCGCCGTGGGCGCCGCTGGAGAACGTCGCGAGCGCGACGTGCGCCACCTCGTCGCCCTCGGGGGTGCGCCGCATCCTCGAGGCCACCACGGGGACCGAGATGAGCGCGCGCTCCAGCGTGCGCTGCGTGCGCCGGCCGTCGCGCTCGGTCGTGAGCGTCACCGCGGTGCCCGGATCGCCCTTGATGAGCGCGGTCGCCGCCTCCGACGGCATGCCCTCGAGGTCCTTGCCCTCGGCGCCGACGATGAGGTCGCCGGTGCGGATGCCGGCGCGCCGCGCGGGCGAGTCGTCGTAGACGCGCACCACCGCGAGCCCCTTCGGGTCCTCGCGCACCTCGACGCCGATGCCCGCGAACTCCGCGTTGCTGGTGCGCTGGTACTGCTCGAACTCGTCCGGCGTGAAGTAGTGCGAGAAGCGGTCGTGGAGCGAGTCGACCATGCCGGCGACGGCCTCGTCGGTCAGCCGCTCGCGATCGACGGGCCGGTAGTAGTCGCGCGCGAGGTCGTCGATCGCCTCGTCGACGAGCTGCGCCTCCTGGTCGTCGACCAGCAGGTCGCGGACCGGCTCGGGCAGCCGGTCGGGATGCCCGCCGGCCCAGATCCCGGCCGCCAGCAGCACGAGCGCCGCCGCGACGCCGAGCAGCACGGTGAGCGGTGACGAGCGACGCACGACCCTCAGGCTACGCGCCGCCCATCACGGCCAGATCAAGCTCGCGCGCTCAGACCCGCAGGAAGCGGCGCAGCGACAGGCCCGACCCGAGCGCCGACACGACGACCGCGGCGAGCATCAGCAGCACGGCCAGCACCGGCAGCGGCATCGTCTGCGGAGCCGAGATCAGGGCGAAGTCGGCGGCGAGCGGGTCGACGAACGCGATCTTGCCCACCGCGAGCAGCAGGATGGCGAGCAGGCCCCCGATCGAGCCGAGGATCACGCCCTCGAGCACGAACGGCCAGCGGATGAACCAGTCGGTCGCGCCGACGAGCTTCATGACCTCGACCTCGCGCCGCCGCGAGAACAGCGACAGGCGGATCGTGTTGGACACCAGCAGGCCCGAGGCGAGGACGAGCAGCGCGCAGAGCAGCGCCATCGAGAGCTTCACGACGTTGGTCGCCGTGAGGATCTTGTCCGTCTCCTCCTTGCGGTTCTTGACCTCGTCGATCGCCGGGTCCACCACGGTGCGCTCGCCCGACGGGGTCACCGGCGAGAGCGCGTCGCGGATCGCGATGATGTTGTCCGGGTCGTCGGGAGTGACGCGGAAGCTGTCGGGCAGCGGGTTCGAGCCGAGCAGCTCGTAGGCCTCCGGGTTGCGCTCGCGCTCGCGCCGGTACGCCTCCTCCTTGGAGACGTACTCCACGCTCTGGACGTGCTCGGTGCGGTCGGCGAGCAGCTCGCGGACGCGCTCGACCTGCTGGTCGGTGGCGTCGCGCTCGAGGTAGATGTCGAGGACGACCTTGTCGCGCACCTCGTCGGCGG
Source organism: Capillimicrobium sp. (assembly GCA_035761245.1). Classification (GTDB taxonomy): domain Bacteria; phylum Actinomycetota; class Thermoleophilia; order Solirubrobacterales; family Solirubrobacteraceae; genus Capillimicrobium. Next base: position 23,243 of record DASTRJ010000123.1, read on the forward strand.
CGCCGGTCGTCGCCTGCACGATCGGGATGAAGACGCCGAGGACGAGCAGCGTGACGAGGACCGACGCCATCGCCGCGAAGCTCGGGATCGGGTTGCGGCGCATCGACCGCAGCGACTCCTTGAGGAAGAAGCCGAGCTTCATGTGTCGAGGTGCTCCTTGAGGATCGCGCCGAGCTCGGCGGTGTTCGGGTCGGCGCCGGAGTAGCGGGCGGCCGGCTGGTCGCGGATGACGCGGCCGCGCTGCAGCTCGATGACGCGCCGGCGCATGCGGTCGACCATCTGCACGTCGTGGGTGGCGACGATGACGGTCGTGCCCGTGCGGTTGATCCGGTACAGCAGCTGCATGATGCCGATCGACGTCTCGGGATCGAGGTTGCCGGTCGGCTCGTCGGCCAGCAGCAGCGGCGGGTGGTTGACGAACGCGCGCGCCACCGCGACGCGCTGCTGCTCGCCGCCCGACAGCTGCTCGGGGTAGTTGTGCAGCTTCGTCGACAGGCCGGTGAGGCGCAGGATGTCCGGCACCTTCTGCCGGATCTCCTTGCGCGTGCCGCCGGTGACCTGGAGCGCGTACGCGACGTTGTCGTACACGGTGCGGTTCGGCAGCAGCTTGAAGTCCTGGAAGACCATGCCGATGTTGCGGCGGTAGTACGGGACCTTGCGGCGGCTGAGCTCGCTGAGGTCCTTGCCGGCGACGCGCAGCGTGCCCTCGGTCACGTCGGCCTCCTTGATGAGGAGGCGCATGAGGGTGGACTTGCCGGAGCCGGAATGGCCGACGATGAAGACGAACTCGCCGCGGCGGATCGTCAGCGACGCCCGGTCGAGACCGACGTCGCCGCCCTCGTAGCGCTTCGTGACGTCACGCAGCTCGACGACGGGCGGGGCGGCGGGCGCGCGGCGCGGCAGCGGCGCGCCGCTGGCGCGGGGTGGCTGTTCGGTGGCGGCCATGAGGAGCCCACACGGTAGGGACCCGCGGCCGCCGCGCTGCATTTCATCCTGCATGCACGGCGAATTGCAGCCGCCCCGTGGACTAGCGTTCCGGATCGTGGAGGCCGACCGCTCAACGCTGTTTCGCCGTGTCGCGGCGCGGTTCGCCCTGGGGATGGTGGTGGCGAACGTCGGCGGCGCGGTCTTCGTGCTCGTGCTGCTGCTCTTCGTGCTGCCGCTGCCGCCGGTCGACGACGACCACGCCACGCGCGTCACCAACGTCATCGCCTACGTCGCCTATCTCGCGGTCGCGGTGCCCGCCGGCGCGCTGTGGGGCATCCGCCTGGCGCGGCCGATCTCGGGCTGGCTCCTGGACGGCCGGGATCCCGACCCGCGCGAGCAGCGGATCACCCTGCTCGCGCCGCTGCGCCAGATGGGCGTGCATGCGGCGCTGTGGCTCGGCGGGCTCCTGCTGTTCGTCGGGATCAACCTCACCTACTCGCACCGGCTCGCGCTGCTCGTGGGCGTCACGGTCGTGCTGGGCGGGCTGACGACGTGCGCCGCCGGGTACGTCCTCGCCGAGCGCACGCTGCGCCCGTTCGCGCGGCTCGCGCTCGCGGCATCGCTGCCGGAGCGCGTGTCCCTGCCCGGCGTCACGACGCGCGTGCTCGGGACGTGGGCGCTGTGCACCGGCGTGCCGGTGCTCGGCATCGTGCTGATCGGCAGCGCCCAGCTGCTTGGCGTCCTGTCGACGCCGTCGATCGACCGCCTCGCCGCGACCGCCGTCGCGCTCGGCGGGATCGCCCTGCTCGTCGGCCTCGCCGCGCTGACGCTCACGGCCAGCTCGATCGCCGACCCGATCTCCGGCGTCCGCAAGGCGCTGCGCGAGGTGCAGCGCGGGCGCACCGACGTCGAGGTGGCCGTCTACGACGGCAGCGAGGTCGGGATGCTGCAGACCGGCTTCAACCAGATGGTCGAGGGGATCCGCGAGCGCGAGCGGCTGCGGGACCTGTTCGGCCGCCAGGTCGGCGAGGACGTGGCGCGGCACGCGCTCGAGCGCGGGACCGAGCTCGGCGGCGAGGTCCGCGAGGTGGCCGCGCTGTTCGTCGACGTCGTCGGGTCGACGCAGCTCGCCGAGAGCCGCCCGCCCGCCGAGGTCGTCGACGTGCTCAACGAGCTGTTCTGCGTCGTGGTCGAGGTCGTCGCCGAGCACGGCGGCGCGGTCAACAAGTTCGAGGGCGACGCGGCGCTGTGCGTGTTCGGAGCGCCGCTCGAGCGCGACGACCCGGCGGGCGACGCGCTCGCCGCCGCCCGCGACATGGTGGCCCGATTGCGCGCAGAGGTGCCGCAGCTCGACGTGGGCATCGGGGTGTCGTTCGGCGCCGCGGTCGCCGGCAACGTCGGCGCGGCCGAGCGGTTCGAGTACACGGTGATCGGCGACCCGGTCAACGAGGCGGCCCGGCTCACCGAGCTGGCCAAGCACGAGCCCGGTCGCGTGCTGGCCTCGGGCTCGGCGGTTCGCGCCGCGAGCGAGGCCGAGGCGGCGCGCTGGCGCGACGGCGACGCGCGCACGCTGCGCGGCCGGTCGGCGCCGACGCGGCTGTGGGCTCCGGCGGTCGAGCCGGACCCGGCCGCGGGATAGCCTCAGGACATGGCGCAGATCACGCAGGAGGAGCTGGCGAACGGGCTCCCGCTCTACCGGGTGGGCCTGCCGGGCACCCGGGCCACGACGATCCTCGTCGCCTTCGACGCCGGCGCGCGCAGCGAGCGTCCCGAGGAGAACGGCGCGGCGCACTTCCTCGAGCACCTCGTCTTCAAGGGCGGCGAGCTGTTCGACGACTACCGCAAGGTCAACGAGACGGCCGAGCGGATGGGCGCGTCGCTGAACGCCTACACCTCGCACGACCTCGTCGCCTTCCACATCACCTGCCGCGCCGAGCGCGCGATGGAGGCGCTGGACCTGCTGACCGACTTCGTCGGGCGCCCGAAGATCGACGCGGAGGAGCTCGACCGCGAGCGCGGCGTCGTCATCCAGGAGATCAACCGCGCCTTCGACCAGCCCTCGACGGTCGCCGAGTACCTCATCGACGAGGCCGCGTTCGGCGACCACCCGCTCGGCCGCCCGGTGCTCGGGCCGGCCGAGCACCTGCGCACGTTCACGCGCGAGGCGATCGTCGGCTTCCGCGAGCGGCGGTGGGCGGGTGCGCGCGGCGGCGCGTTCATCGTCGGCAACGTCGACCACGTGCCGGCCAACGGCGAGGCCGCCGAGCTGCTGCAGCGGTTCCCCGCGCTGCCGGAGCCCGACCCGTACGAGCCGGCGCCGGCGCTGCGGACCGAGCGGCGCGTCGAGCAGCGCGACACGAACCAGTCGCACCTGCGGATGATGTACGCGCCGGAGCTCGACGTCAGCGACCGCCGCGCCCGTGCCGCCCTGACGATCTACTCGACGCTGCTCGGCGGCTCGATGGGCTCCCGCCTGTTCGACGAGATCCGCGAGCAGCGGGGCCTGTGCTACTCGGTGTGGGCCGTCGACCACGCGTTCGCCGACGCGCCGATCCTCCAGCTCGGCTCCGGGCTGGAGTCAGCGAAGTGCCTCGAGGCGTACACCCGGATGCGCGAGATCGTCGCCGAGCTCCACGCCGACGGGCCGACGGAGGAGGAGGTCGCCCGGGCGCGCGCCTACGCCGCCGGCCGCCGCGTGCTGGCCTTCGAGAACACGAACGCGGTCGCGCGCTACGCCGCCAACCAGCGGATCGTCTTCGGCGAGGACATCGACCCGGACGCGGCGATCGACGCGCTCGACGCCGTCACGCACGCCGAGGTCTGCGAGGTGGCGCGGGCGATCGACCCCGAGCGGCTCGCCGTGGCCTGCGTCGGCCCGCACGAGGCGGCGGACTTCGCCTAGCCGGGATCCGACTCGTCACCCGTCGCGCGCGAACGCTCCAACTGGCGTGCCGCCTCTGACGCTGGCAGGATGGTCGGCGCGATGGCGCTGAACCTCCGCGAGCTGGATCGCTACCTGGCCCGTGTCGACGACCGCTGGCCGATCGAGCGCGCCCTGCTCGGCGGGGCGCGGGTCGACGACGAGCGCGGCCTCGGCCCGCAGCGCGAGCGCGGCCCCGAGTACGTCGTCGTGCTCGTCTCCGAGGCCTTCGACGGCACGCCGTGGCTCGAGCGCGTCTACGTCGCCGGCTCCCTGTGGGACGCCTCCGAGATGGGGGCGCCGGCCGACGTCCACGCCTACACGCCCGGCGAGTTCGAGCGCCGCGTCGAGACGCACCCGCGCGTGCGCAAGGCCGTCGAGCACGGCATCGAGCTGCGCCCCGCCGGCGCGCGCTGAGCCCGTCCCGGCCGCGGCGCCGCGCGCGTCACTCCACGTGCTGGACCTCGATCCCGGCCGCCACGCCGGCGATCGAGACCGTGTCGTACTCGGCCGGATCGCGCTCGACGTACTCGACCGCGTAGTTCGTCTCGACCTCCGGGCCCACCTCGGGGCGGTCCACGACCAGCTCGAGCAGCAGGTCGCGCGGGTTGATCCCCTGCGGCTCCTTGCGGCGCAGGCCGACCGTGAGCCCGCCGACGGGGGCGCGGCAGCTTCCCGTCACGCGCAGCTCGCGGGGAGCGCCGGGCATGTGGTCGCAGATCGCCTGCCAGCCTTCACAGCTCAGATCAGTCATGAACCGACAGTAGTCAACGAACCTTGCGACGGTCAACGCGGCACCGCGCGCTCCGGCGGGCGCACGCGCTCGCCCGGCGCGGTCCACGCCGCCGTCACGAGGCGTGCGAGCAGGAGCGCGGCGGCGAGCTCGACGGCGATGAGCGACAGCAGGACGGTGAGCTGCACCCGCGCCGCCTCGGCAGGCGACGCGCCGCCCAGGACGAGGCCGACGAACGTGCCCGGCAGGGCGACCAGGCCCACCGTCCGCGTCTGGTCGAGGACGGGGACGAGCGCGGTCGTCACGGCGGTCCGCAGCGTGGGATGCAGCGCCTGGTGCGCGCTGGCGCCGAGGGCGAGCCGCGTCTCGATCTCGTCGAGGCGGTCGTGGAGGTCGTCGCGCACGCGGCGGCCGCCGAGCGAGACGGCGGCCATTGCGCCGCCGATCAGGATGCCGGCGACGGGGATGACGCCGCGCGGCGTCGCCGGGAAGGCGCCCGCGACGAGCAGCAGGCCGAGCGCGAGCAGCGACGGGGCGCCGATCGCCACGACCGCGATCCGGCGCGCGCGCGGGATCCCGGCGAGCCGGTGCCCCGACGTGAACGCCGCCGCGACGAGCATCACGACGACGAACGCGGCGGCCAGGCCGAGGTGCTCGAAGACGACCGTCACCACCAGCCCGACCGCCGTGAGCTGGACGATCGCGCGGATCGCGACGACGGCGATGTCGCGCTCGAGCCCGAGCCGCGTGGCGCGCGACAGCGCGATCGCGGCGATCACCAGCCCGACGGCGACGGCGACCTGCGCTACCGCCACGCCGGCTCCGCCTCCCAGGCGCGGACGACCTCGGCGGGCGTGCCGTAGGCGACGGTGCGGCCGTCGACGAGCAGCGCGGCGGCATCGGCGACCCGCGCGGCGAGCTCGATGTCGTGCGTGGTCAGCAGGATCGCCAGCCCCTCGCCCGCGAGCGCGCGCACGAGGGCCTCGATCCCGGCCGATCGGGCGGGGTCGAGCGCCGCCGTCGGCTCGTCGAGCAGCAGCGCCTCGGGCCCGCGGACGAGCGCTCGCGCGATCGCGACGCGCGCCCGCTCGCCGCCCGACAGCTCGGCCGCGACCCGATCGGCGAAGGCGGCGTCGAGGCCCGCCCGCTCCAGCGCGCCGGCCAGCTCGCCCTGCCCCATCCCGTCCGTCGCGTAGCGCAGGTTGTCGGCCACCGTGCCCGGGAGCATCACGGGCGCCTGCGCCACGAGCCCGACGCGCCGCCGCAGCGCACACGGGTCGGCCTCGCGGACGTCGCGGCCGTCGACCAGCACCCGCCCCGCGTCCGGCTCGTCGAGCCGCACGACGCAGCGCAGCACGCTCGACTTCCCCGCGCCCGACGGGCCGAGCAGCGCGGTCACCGCGCCCGCCGGGACGGTCAGCGACACGCCGCGCAGGACCGCCCGCCCGCTGCGCGCGAGCTCGACGTCCTGGAGCTCCACGGCCGCCATGCGGGGAGCTTGCCGGATGCGGCCCAGGCGCGACACCTCCGGGAAGCACAGCCGGTGCCGGGCTCCGGGGGAAGCGGCGGCCCTCAGCCGACGAGCGACGCGAACCGGGCGGCGTCCACGTTGCCGCCCGAGACCACGACGCCGACGCGGCGGGCGCCGTCGAGCGCCACGCGTCCGGCCAGGAGCGCCGCGAGGGCGCACGCGCCGCTGGGCTCGGCGACGAGCTTGCAGCGCTCGAACAGGAAGCGCATCGCCGCCACGATCTCGTCGTCGGAGACCACCTCGACGGCGTCCACGCGCTCCCGGATCACCGGGAACGTCAGCTCGCCCGGCGCCGACGTCTGCTGGCCGTCGGCGATCGTCCGCGGCACCGGGACGCTCACCCGCTCGCCGGCGGCCAGCGAGCGGCGGACGTCGTCGCCCGCCTCGGGCTCCACGCCCACGACGCGCGCGGCATCGCCGCGCAGCGCCCGCACGACCGTCGAGCAGCCCGAGACGAGCCCGCCGCCGCCCACCGGGACGACGAGCAGGTCGACGTCGGGGGCCTCGTCGAGCAGCTCGAGCGCCACGGTCCCCTGCCCCGCCATCACGCGCTCGTCGTCGTAGGCGTGCACGCGCGCCATGCCGCGCGCGGCGACCTCGGCGAGCAGCAGCTCGTCGCGGTCCTGCTCGTAGCGGTCGTAGCGCACGAGCTCGGCGCCGTAGCCGGCGGTCGCCGCGACCTTCGACGCCGGCGCGTCGTGCGGCATGATCGCCACGCACGGCACCCCGTGCAGCCGCGCCGCGAGCGCCACCGCCTGCGCGTGGTTGCCCGACGACGCGCAGACCACGCCGCGCGCCCGCTCGGCCTCCGGCATCGACGCCAGCGCGTTGTAGGCGCCGCGGAACTTGAACGCGCCGACGCGCTGCAGGCTCTCCGCCTTCAGCACGACCTCGGCGCCCACGCGGGCGTCGAGCGTGCGCGAGCGGACGACCGGCGTGCGGTGCGCGACGCCCTCCAGGCGCCGTGCCGCCGCCTGGACGTCGGCCAGCTCGATCAGCTGATCGCCACCATGCGCTCGATCGGCAGGCGAGCGCGCTCGGCGATCTCCGCGGGCACCTTGACCTCGTGCTTCATGTCGCGCAGCGCGTCGCGCAGGCCGGTGAGCGTGATCATCTTCATGAACTTGCAGCTCGCGCGCTCGTTGGCGGCGATGAAGTCCACGTCGGGCGCCGCCATCTGCAGCGGGTGCATCATCCCGACCTCGGTGGCCATGATCGCCGTGCCGCCCTTGCCCTTGCGCTCCTCGGCGTACTTCAGCATCCCGCCGGTGGAGAGCATGTGCACGCCCTCCGGGTCGACGTCGCCGCTCGCGACGTACTCCATGACGCTCGTCGAGCAGCCGCACTCCGGGTGGATGAGGAAGTCGGCGCCGGGGTGCGCCTCGCGCATCGCGGCGATGTCCGACGGGCGGATGCCGGCGTGGACGTGGCACTCGCCGTCCCACACGTGCATCGCGCGGCCGATCTGCTTCTCGACGTAGGCGCCGAGGAACATGTCCGGCCCGAAGAGGATCTCGGTGTCCGGGCCGTGCTCGCGGAGGATGTGCTCGACGACCTTGACCGCGTTCGACGAGGTCACGCAGTAGTCGGTCAGCGCCTTGATCTCGGCCGTCGTGTTGACGTACATGACGGTGATGGCGCCGGGGTGCTTCGCCTGCCAGGCGCGGAGCTGATCGGGCGTGATCGAGTCAGCGAGCGAGCAGCCGGCGTCGAGGTCCGGGATCAGCACCGTCTTGTCCGGGCACAGGATCGACGCCGTCTCGGCCATGAAGTGCACGCCGCAGAAGGCGATCACGGACTCCTTCGCCTTGGCCGCCTGCTGCGAGAGGCCGAGCGAGTCGCCCACGTAGTGCGCGACGTCCTGGACCTCGGGCACCTGGTAGTTGTGCGCGAGGATCACGGCGTCGCGCTCCTCGGCCAGGGCGCGCACCTCGGCCTGCAGGGCGGGGATGTTCTCGAGGCTCAGGAGGCTCACGGCAGGGGCTCCAGGATCAGGGAGAGGTCGAGTGCCGGGGCCGAGTGCGTCAACGCCCCCAGCGAGACCCAGTCTATCCCCGTTTCGGCGATCTCCCGGAGCGTCTCGAGGGTCACGCCGCCGCTGGCCTCGAGCTCCGCCCGGCCTGCGACCTGCGCGACGGCGGCGCGCAGCTCGTCGGGCGTCATGTTGTCGAGCAGCAGGCGCGGCGCGCCGGCCGCGAGCGCCTCGTCGATCTCCTGCGGGTTGCGGACCTCCACCTCGAGCGGCAGGCCGGGCGCCGCGGCGCGCGCCGCGCGCACCGCCTCGGCGATCCCGCCGGCGGCGGCGATGTGGTTCTCCTTGATGAGGATCGCGTCGAAGAGCCCGATGCGGTGGTTGGCGGCGCCGCCGGCCTTGACCGCGGCCTTCTCGAGCATGCGCAGGCCCGGCGTCGTCTTGCGCGTGTCGAGCACGGTGGCGCCGGTGCCGTCGACGGCGCGCGCGGCCCGTGCGGCGGCGGTCGCGACCCCGCTCAGCCGGCCGAGGAAGTTCAGCGCCGTCCGCTCGCCGGTCAGCAGCCCGCGCGCCGAGCCCTCGACCCGGAGCACCGGCCCGCCGTCGCGCCACACCCCCTCGTCGACGAGCCGCTCGCAGCGCACGGCCGGATCGAGCTGGCGGAACGCCTCCTCGGCGGCGTCGAAGCCGTAGATCGCGCCCGGCGCCTTCTGCGTGATCGTCGCGACCGCACGGGCGTCGGGCGGCACGGTCGCCAGGGTGGTGACGTCGCCGTCGCCGACGTCCTCGACGAGCGCCCGGGCGACGATCTCGGACAGGTCCATGACCGCGGGAGGCTAGCCGCGCAGGACGTTGATGGTCCGGAACGACGGGTCGCTGGCGCCGTGCAGGCGCGCGCCGGCCGCCGTGATCTCGCGCAGGTAGCCGATCACCTCGGCGGTGATCCGCTCACCCGGCAGCAGCGCCGGGATGCCCGGCGGGTAGCCGGCGATCGACTCGCAGGAGATCCGGCCCACCGCGTCGTCGACCGCGACCACCTCGGCCTCGCCGAGGAACGCCTCGCGCGGCGGGACGGCGACCTCGTGGCGCAGGGACGCGGTCGGCCGCACGAGCGCGTCGGTCGGCTCGGTCGCGCTGGTGGCGATCCGCTTGATCGCCTCCTCGACGTCGCCGCCGAGCCGGACGAAGTCGGCCTCGGGCTGGGCGATGCCGAGCACGAACACGAGCGTCGCCTGCGTGGCCAGCTCGACCTGCACGTCGTAGGCCTGGCGCAGCGCGTCGGCGACCTCGTAGCCGGTGCGCCCCGTCCGGCGGACGTCGAGGACGACCCGCAGCGGATCCCACCCGGCGACGCCGGGACGGCCGACCTGCTCGGCGCCGACCACGGCGACGCCCTCGACGCTGTCGAGCTTGGCCCGCAGGCGGCGGCTGTGGGCGAGCGTCTCGTGCAGCAGCGCCTCGCCGTGGACGGCGAGCTGGCGGCGCGCCCCGTCGAGCGACGCCAGCAGCAGCGAGCTCGGCGACGTCGAGCGGACGAGCCGGATCGCGCGGGAGACGCGGCCGACGTCGATCAGGTCGCCGTGGTTGACGTGGAGCATCGCCGACTGGGTGAGCGAGCCGACGATCTTGTGCGTGCTCGTCAGGACGGCGTCGGCGCCCTGCGTGAGCGCGGACGGCGGCAGGTCGGGATGGAAGCCGAAGTGCGGCCCCCACGCCTGGTCGACGACGAGCGGCACGCCCTCCGCGTGGGCGACCTCGGCCAGGCCGGCGACGTCGGCGGCCATGCCGTAGTACGTGGGCGAGACGACGAACGCCGCGCGCACGCGGTCGCCGCCGCCGGCCTCGGCGATCGCGGCGCGCAGCGCGTCCGGGGTGACGCCGTGCGCCATGCCGAGCTCCTCGTCGTACTCGGGCGCGACGAAGTGCGGCAGGCCGCCGGAGAGCACGAGCCCGTCGACGAGCGAGGCGTGGGCGTTGCGCTGCGCGACGACGGTCGCGCCGAGCGGCGCCAGCGCGAGCGCGAGCGCGTGGTTGCCCTGGGTGGCGCCGTTGGTGAGGAAGAACGTCCGGCGCGCGCCGTAGGCGTGCGCGGCGAGCTCCTCGGCGCGCTCGTACGGCGTCGGCGACGGGCCGACGTCGATGCCGCGGATGTCCTGCGGGATGTCGACCGCCATCGCGCGGTCGCCCAGCGCGTAGCGCAGGCCGGGGTCCGCGCCGGGCCCGCCCTTGTGGCCGGGCACGTGGAAGCGACCTGAGCCGCGGAAGCCGTACGCGACGACCGCGTCGAGGTACGGCGCGGTCGGCTGCTCGCCGTCGATCACCGGCCGTCACCGGCCGCGCGCAGCAGCTCGGCTCGGACGAACCCGTCCAGGTCGCCGTCGAGCACGGCCTGCGCGTTGCCGACCTCCACGTTCGTGCGGTGGTCCTTGACCATCGTGTACGGGTGCAGCACGTAGGAGCGGATCTGCGAGCCGAAGTTGACGTCCTGCGCCTCGCCCTTCTCGCGCGCGATCTCCTCCTGGCGCTTGCGCTCCTCGAGCTCGGCGAGCTTGGAGCGCAGCATGTTCATCGCGGTCTGGCGGTTGGCCGACTGCGAGCGCTCGTTCTGGCACTGGACGACGATGCCGGTCGGCTTGTGCGTGATGCGCACGGCCGAGTCGGTCTTGTTGACGTGCTGGCCACCGGCGCCCGACGCGCGGTAGGTGTCGACCTGCAGGTCGTCGTCGTCGATGACGACCTCCGCGGCGTCCTCGACGACCGGCGCCACCTCGACGCCGGCGAAGCTCGTCTGGCGGCGGTTGGCGGCGTCGAACGGGCTGAGGCGCACGAGCCGGTGCACGCCGCGCTCGGCGACGTACATGCCGTAGGCGTTCTCGCCCTTCGCGAGGAACGTCGCGGACTTGATGCCGGCCTCCTCCCCCGGGCTGACCTCGAGCAGCTCGACGGAGAAGCCGCGCTTCTCGGCCCAGCGCATCTCCATCCGCAGCACCATCTCGGCCCAGTCCTGGGCGTCGGTGCCGCCGGCGCCCGCGTTGACCGTCACCAGCGCGTCGCCGGCGTCGTAGCGGCCGGAGAAGAGGCGCTCCATCTCGAGCGCCTCGAGGCGCTCCTCGACGGAGGCGATCTGCGCGTCGAGCTCCTCGGCGAGCGACGCGTCCTCCTCGGCCAGCTCGATGAGCCCGGAGAGGTCCTCGACGTCGGCCTCGACGGAGCGGATCTGCTCGAGCTTGCGGCTGGCGGAGGCGTGCTCGCGCGAGATGCGCTGGGCCGAGAAGCGCGGCTTCTCCGTCGAGCTGCTCGAGGTCA
>DASTRJ010000124.1:0-3398 GCA_035761245.1 Capillimicrobium sp.
CCGCGTCGTGTGGGCCAACCAGGCGGCGGCGGAGATGCTGGGCGCCACGACGCCCGACGCGATCGTCAACGCGTCGCCGGGGAGCGTGGCCGCGGCCTACGCGATGACCGGCGAGGACGGCCGCCCGATCTCCCCCGACGACCTGCCGTCGCGGCGGCTGCTGCGCGGCGAGGACGCGCCGCCGCTGGTCATCCGCGCGGTCGAGCGCGCGACCGGCCGCGCGCGGTGGACGCGGACGACCGCCCGTCCGCTCGACATGGGGTCCCGGGAGCCGCTGGCGGTCAACATCATCGAGGACATCACCGCGGCGAAGCGGGCGGCGCTGCGGCGCGAGGCGCTCGAGGCCGTCGGCCGGCTGCTCGACCGCGCCGACCCGACCAGCCCGGACACGCTCGCGGCGATCTGCGCGGTGGTCTCGCCGGTGAAGGCCGACTGGTGCGCGATCGACCTCGTCGACGGCGATGGGGAGCTCGAGCGCGTCGCGATCATGCATCCGGATCCCGAGCTGCGCCGGCTCGGCTGGGAGCTGACCCGGCGCTACCCCGCCCCGCCGGACGCGGTCGCCGACGTGCTGGCCGGCGAGCCGCAGCTCCTCGCGCACATCCCGGTCGACGCCGACCAGACGATCGCGCGCGACGACGAGCACCTCGAGCTGCTGCGCCGGCTCGTGCTGCGATCGGCGCTGCGCGCGCCGCTCAGCGGCGGCGGGCGGGTCCACGGGATCCTCACGCTCGCCCACGCGGAGAGCGGCCGGGTGTTCGACGAGGACGACCTCGCCTTCGCCGTCGACATGGGGCGCCGGATCGGCCTCGCGGTCGCGTTCGCGCGCCGGTAGCGTCGGCGTCGCGGGCGTCTGCCACGATGCCGCGGTGACCCTCGCCGAGCGACCGGGCCTCGCCGCCGCCAAGGACCTGACCGCCGTCGAGCCTCACCCGATGGAGGCCGAGCTCGAGGGCTACGCGTGGCTGCCGCGGATGCTCGACAAGGCGCGCGCCACGCTGGCGGGGACGGCCGGGCGCTTCCTGTTCGGCTGCCCGGTCGACCACACCTGCATGGCGCGCCTCGGGATCGCGCCGGAGCTCGTGCTGGAGCTGGCGGCGCGGCACCCCGACGACGCGGCGGTGCTCGCGGCGCTGCGCGCCCACGGGATTCCGGAGCCCGAGGACGCGTGGTTCGACGCCGTCGCGGTCGAGGACGAGCTCGAGACGGGCGTCTACCTGCGGGTCCGCGAGGACGCCGCGCTCCCGGACGGCCCGGGCGGGCGCGCCTTCCTCGGCGCCGAGCACGATGCCGAGGTGAGCGTCGTGCTGCTCGACGCCGCGCCGGGCGAGGGCGAGCCGCGCCACGCGCACCCGACGGCCGAGGTGGTCGTGGTCGAGGCCGGGGCGGCGACGTTCTTCCTCGGCGAGCGGCAGGCGCGCATCGTCCGCGCGCGCCAGGTCGTGCGGATCCCCGCCGGCGTCCCCCACGCCTGGCGGGTCACCGGGGATGAGCGGCTGCGCGCCGTGGCGGTCCACGGCGCGACCGAGATCGAGGTCAGGCGCAGCCGGCCGTAGGCGCGCTGCGCGTCGTCGCGCCGCCCGCGGTGGTGATCGTCCCGATGTAGTCGGTCCGCACGCTGCCGTCGGGCTGCGGCGTGTCGACCATCGTCAGGACGCCGCGCGCGCCGCGGAACGCGCCGGTGCCGCGGACGACCGGATGCCAGCACGAGCCCCAGATCAGGCTCTCGCCCTCGACCTGCGCCCAGTAGAGGAAGCGGAAGCGCAGCGTCCCCGACGGGTCGCCGGTGCACGCGCCGTCGCGCTCGCGGTCGACGCACCCGCGGAAGCGCTCCCTGCCGCGCGCGCGGACGTTCGGCGGCTCGGCGAGCTGGTGGTAGGCGACGAGCTTGAAGTCGCCGAGCAGGCCGCCGGTCATGCGGGCGGTGCCCGCGTCGGGATCGACGGTGATGGACTCTCCCGACACGGAGTAGGTCTCGGCGGCGGCGGGGGCCGCGACGGCAAGCGCGGCGAGCACCGCGCCCAGGAGGCCCGCGCGACGGTGCGCGATCTGCATCCTTCTGCCCTCCTTCGGAGGCGGGGCGATGGTGGATGCGCCGACCCTCTCACCGCCGACGTGACCGGACAAGACCGCCGCGCAGCCTGCGGCGCCCGGCTAGTGCTGGTAGGCGCGCTCGCGCTCGTGGCGCTCGATCGCCAGGGCGCAGAGCCGCTCGACGAGCTCGGGGTACGGGATCCCGCTGGCGTCGAAGAGCTTCGCGTAGACGCTCGTCGGCGTCTGGCCGGGCATCGTGTTCAGCTCGTTGACGAGCACGTCCTCGCCGTCGACGAAGAAGTCGACGCGGGCCAGGCCGCTGCAGCCGACGCGGACGAAGGTCTCGACGGCGAGCTCGCGGACGCGCTCGCGGGCCGTCGCCGAGATGCGGGCGGGCACGATCAGCTCCATGCCGCCGGGCGTGTACTTCGCCTCGTAGTCGTACCAGTCGGCGTCGTAGTGGATCTCCCCCGGCTCGGAGGCGATCGGCTCGTCGTTGCCGAGGACCGAGCACTCGACCTCGATCCCGGGCGCCATCGCCTCGACGATCACCAGCGGGTCGTGACGGAACGCCTGCTCGATCGCCGGCTCGAGCTCGTCGGGCTCGGTCACCTTGACGATGCCCACCGAGGAGCCGAGCCGCGCCGGCTTGACGAACACGGGCAGGCCGAGCCGCTCGGCCTCGCGCGGCTCCGAGCGGCCGTGGCGCAGCGCGACGTAGTCGACCTGCGGCACGCCGGCCGCGCCGAGGACGTCCTTGAACAGGACCTTGTCCATGCACAGCGCGGCCGCGAGCACGTTCGCGCCGACGTACGGCACGTCGAGGCACTCGAGCAGTCCCTGCACCGTCCCGTCCTCGCCGAACGGGCCGTGGAGCACCGGGAACGCGCAGTCGGCGCCGGCCAGGCCGCGGCCGGGGCGCAGCTCGAGCTCCTCGCCGCCGACCCACCAGGTGCCGTCCCGCTCGACGCGGACGTCGAGCACCTCGTGGCCCGCCTCGGCGAGGCCGGCGCGCACCGAGCGCCCGGAGGCGAGCGACACCTCGTGCTCCGAGGACCGCCCGCCGCTGAGGACCGCGATCCTCATGGGGTCGTGTCCGGGATCGTCTCGGTGGGCGGCACGGGCGTCTCGTCCTCCTCGGGCGGTGGAGTGGTGGTGTCCTGCTGGTCGGGGTCCAGCGCCGGGTCGTACTCGCCGATCGTCAGCGTGACCGCCGAGCCGCGCTTCGCCTTGCGGCCCGCCGGCGGGCTCTGCTCGAGCACCACGCCGTCGGCCGCGGGGTCGCCGGTCGGCTCGCTCACCTGGTCGGGCACGAGGTCGGCGTCGGTGATCGCGGCGACCGCGGCGTTGACGCGCCGGCCGAC
>DASTRJ010000125.1:0-16425 GCA_035761245.1 Capillimicrobium sp.
GGTGCCGCTGTCGGCGTTGTAGAAGTCGTGGAAGTAGTAGTGGCCGGAGACCTCGCCGCCGAAGATCGCGCCCTCCTTGCGCATGCGCGTCTTGAAGAAGGCGTGGCCGACGCGGTTGATGTGCGGCGTGCCGCCGGCGGCCCGCACGGTGTCCGGCACCGCCCGCGACGCCCGCGCGTCGTAGAGGATGTGCGAGCCGGGCTTCTTGGCCAGCAGGTGCTCGGCGAGGATCGCGGTGAGGAAGTCGCCGTCGACGAAGCGCCCGGTGTCGTCGATGAAGAAGCAGCGGTCGGCGTCGCCGTCCCACGCGATGCCGAGGTCGGCGCCCTCGCTCTTGACCTTCTCGACGATGAACCGCCGGTTCTCCTCGAGCAGCGGGTTCGGCTCGTGGTCGGGGAAGTTGCCGTCGGGGCTGAAGTAGGTCTCGACGAGGTCGAGGCCGAGCTGGCGCAGCAGCGGGCCGACCATCGGGCCCGCCATGCCGTTGCCGCCGTCGACGACGACCTTCATCGGCCTGACGTTGGACGGGTCGATGAAGCCCATCGCCGCCCGCTGGAAGTCGCCGTAGATGTCGACCTCCTCGACGGAGCCTCGCGCGGGCGCGGTGGGCTCGTCGCCGAGACCCTCCTCGACCATCCGCCGGATGTCCTGGATGCCCTCCTCGCCCGAGAGCGCGATCGCGCCCTCCTTGACGAGCTTGGCGCCGGTGTAGGCCTTCGGGTTGTGCGAGGCGGTGCACATCAGGCCGCCGTCGAGCCCGCGCGAGCCGACGGCGAAGTAGAGCATCTCGGTGCCGACCTGCCCGACGTCGATCACGTGCGCGCCCTCGGCGACCATGCCCTCGCGGTAGCGCGCCGCCATCTCGGGCGCGGTCAGCCGCATGTCGCGGCCCAGCCCGAGCCGCAGATCGCTCGCCGGCTTGCCCGACAGCCCCGAGATCACGCGGACGAACGCGCGTCCGATCTGCTCTGCGTCGTCTGGTCCGAGCTGCTCGCCGTACAGGCCGCGGACGTCGTAGGCCTTGAAGATGGAGGGATCGATGGGCATCGCGTTTGATCCTAAGCGAGCAGGTCGGCGATCCGTGTGACGACCCACGCGCGCTCTGCAACAAGTTGGCGCCAGGTGAAGCGCAACACTCGCCACCCGGCCGCCTGGAGGTCGGCGTCGCGCCGGCGATCGCGCTCGAAGGCGGTCGGGAGCGCGTGCCAGGTGCGGCTGTCGAGCTCGACGGCGAGCCGCGCGTCGCGCCAGACGAGGTCGACCTCGTAGCCCTCGACCTCGACGTTGACCTCCGGCTTCGGCAGGCCCGCCGCGACGATCGCGGGCAGCGCGAGCCGCTCCAGCTCCGACTTCGTCCGCGCGGCGGTCGGGTCGAGCTCGTCGAGGCAGGCGCGCAGCGGCCTGAGCGCATGGCGTCCGTAGGCGCGGTCCATCGTCGCGTCGAGGGCGGCGCGGTCGTAGAGCTCGAGCCGCATCGCCTGCTCGATGGTCCGGGACAGGCCGGCGCGCGGGAGGCACTCCGCGAGGTCGAGGAGCGTGCGGGGGAGGGTGGTGACCGGGATGCCCCGGCGCGTGGTGATGTCGGCGGGGTCGAGGCGGCAGTGGTGGACGGCGATCCCGTGACGCGGCCGTCGCGCCCGGTTCGCGCTGACGTCGACGAGAGGGGAGGTCGCGTGGCCCAGCTGCCACAGCGCTCCCGCGGAGCGGTGCGACAGCACGGCTCCGTCACCGCACGCGAGGACCGCGGCGAGCCAGATGCCCTCGGTGCGCAGGACGGCGTGACCGACGGCGTAGACCCCGCGGTGCAGGCGGATGAGGCGTCCGTCGGCCACCAGGCGCCCGATCGCGGCGGCGCTGAAGCCGAGCGCGCGCAGCTGCGCCCACGTCACGAGGCCGTACTGCCGCGCCGCGAGCCGCGCCATGAGGCGACGTGCCTGACGTTGTGTTCGCTGGGCGGTCGTAACGTCAGGCACGCCCCGGACTCTCGGGGCCGACGCCGCCACGGCGCAACACGCGTTCGTGACGAATCAGCGCAGCCGGCGCAACAGCTCGCGCGGCGGCCGCGCAGCGCCGCCCGTCGCGACCACCAGCGGCCGAGCGCCCGGCCGCGAGACCACCGACACCGGGTAGCGGCACGCGTCCGCGTCGCACGCCGGCGCGCCGTAGCGCACCGCCGCCACCCGCCCGCGCTCCGCAGCCAGCGAGACGCCCGACACCGGCATCCCGCGCCACGACCGCCCGAGCCACCACACGTCGAACCCCGCCGCCCGCAGCGAGCGCAGCGCGCCACGCGTCGCCGGCGGGTCGGGCCGGGCCACGAACCGCTCGCCGGCCGCGACCCACTGCTGCGCGGCGTAGATGCCGACGCCCAGCGTCACGACGGCCAGCACGGCGGCGGCGATCCGGGTCGGCGTCAACGTCATGGCACGCGCCATCGTCGACCCCCGGCGATCGCCGCACATCGGGGAGCCTCCTCAGCGCCGTATGCTCCCGCGCCGATGGACGTCGTCATCCTCTGCGGCGGGCGGGGCACGCGCCTGCAGGAGCGCACCGCCGAGATCCCCAAGCCGCTCGTCGAGATCGGCGGCCGCCCGATCCTCGCGCACGTCATGCGCCTCTACGCGGAGCAGGGCTTCTCGCGATTCCTGCTCGCCACCGGCTACAAGGGCCACCTCATCGAGCGGTTCGTCGACGACCACGCGCGCGCCGAGCTCGGCCCGGACGTCGAGGTCCGCTGCGTCGACACCGGCCTCGACACGCCCACCGGCGGCCGCGTCGCGCGCCTCGCGCCGCATCTCGCCGGCGACCGCTTCTGCGCCACCTACGCCGACGGCCTCGCCGACGTCGACCTCCAGGCGCTGATCCGCTTCCACGACGACCACGGCGACCTCGCCACGATGACCGTCGTGCGGCCCGAGCTGCAGTTCGGCGTCACGCGCCTCGACGACCCCGCCGACGACGGGCTCGTCACCGGCTTCCACGAGAAGCCGCGCTCGGAGCACTGGATCAACGGCGGCTTCTTCGTGTTCGAGCGCGGCGTGCTCGACTACCTCGACGACGACAGCGTCCTCGAGCGCGAGCCGCTCGAGCGCCTCGCCGCCGACCGGCGCCTGCACGCGTTCCGCCACGACGGCTTCTGGGAGTGCATGGACACCTACAAGGACGCCGTCGCGCTCAACGACCTGTGGGCGAGCGGCAACGCGCCCTGGCGGGCGGTCCATCGATGAGCGCCCCCCGGTCGGTCCTCGTGACCGGCGCCTACGGCATGCTCGGCGGCTGGCTGACGAAGGCGCTGCTCGATCGCGGCGACCGCGTCACCGTGCTCAAGCGCGACGACGTGCCCGGCAGCCTCCTGGCGCTCGAGGACGTCGAGCGGCGCTGCAGCGTCGTCCACGGCGACCTCATCGACCCGGGCTTGATCGACCGCGCGATCGGCGAGCACGAGGTCGACACCGTCTTCCACCTGGCGGCCCAGACGATCGTCGGCACCGCGAGCCGCTCGCCGCTGTCGACCTGGGAGTCCAACGTCCGCGGGACGTACCTGCTCATGGAGGCCTGCCGCACGCAGCAGGTCGCGCGGGTCGTCGTCGCCTCCTCGGACAAGGCCTACGGCGCCCACGAGCGGCTGCCCTACACCGAGGACATGGCGCTGCAGCCGACGTTCCCGTACGACGTCTCGAAGGCGGCCACCGACCTCATCGCGCGCTCGTACTGGCACACCTACGGCGTCCCGGTCGCCACGACGCGCTTCGCCAACCTCTACGGCGGCGGCGACCGCAACCGGTCTCGGCTCGTCCCCGAGGCGATCGCCGCGGCGCTCGCGGGCCGCGCGCCGGTCATCCGCTCCGGCGGCACCCCCGAGCGGGACTTCCTCTACGTCGAGGACGCCGCCGCCGCGTACCTCGCGATCGCCGACGCGCTCGACGAGACCGATCCGGCGCGCACGGCCCGCGGCCACGCGTTCAACGCCGGCGGCGACACGCCGCACTCGGTGCTCGAGGTCGTCGAGCTGGTGTGCCGCCTGGCCGGCACCGACGTCGAGCCCGACGTGCGCGGGACCGGCACGCCGGACGGCGAGATCGACCGCCAGTACGTCGACTCGACCAAGCTGCGCGAGCGGACCGGCTGGCGCCCGGAGGTCGGCCTGGAGGAGGGCCTGCGCCGCGCGATCGCCTGGTATCGCCAGCACGGATCGTAGAATCCGGTCCATGGCCGGTCACAGCAAATGGGCAGGGATCAAGCACAAGAAGGCGATCGTCGACGCGCGCCGCGGCAAGCTCTTCACGAAGCTGGCCCGGGCCATCACCGTGGCGGCCAAGGAGGGCGGCGGCGATCCCGACGGCAACCCCGCGCTGTCGCTGGCCATCCAGAAGGCCAAGGACGCCTCGATGCCGAAGGACAACATCGAGCGCGCGATCGCCAAGGGGACCGGCGCCGGCGCTGACACCGAGGCGATCGAGACCGTCGTCTACGAGGGCTACGGGCCCGGCGGCGTGGCGATCCTCGTCGAGGCGATGACCGACAACCGCAACCGCACCGGCGCGGAGATGCGGCACCTCTTCTCCAAGCACGGCGGCAACCTCGGCGAGCCGGGCTCCGTCGCGTACCTCTTCGACAAGAAGGGGACGATCGTGGTCGACGCGGAGCGCTACACCGAGGACGACCTCCTGCCGGCGATCGAGGCGGGCGCCGAGGACATCGCGATCGACGACGACGTCTTCGAGGTGCTGACCGAGCCGGCCGACGTGGCCGCCGTCCGCCAGGCGCTCGAGGACGCCGGGATCGAGATCCAGAGCGCGGAGGTCGCGCAGCGGCCGAAGACGACCGTGCCGCTCGACGAGGAGGGCGCCAAGAAGGTGCTCAAGCTCATCGACGCGCTCGAGGACAACGACGACGTCGACACCGTCCACGCGAACTTCGACGTGTCGGCCGAGGTCATGGAGGCCATCGCGGGCTGAGCCCGCCGGCGGCGATGCTCGCGCTCGAGCGACTGCCGCGACCGATCGTCCAGGCGCCGATGGCCGGCGGGCCGTCGACGCCGGCGCTGGCGCTCGCCGCGATCGAGGCCGGCGGGCTGGGGTTCCTCGCGGCCGGCTACCGGACGCCGGAGCAGCTGCAAGCGGACCTCGACGAGCTCCGCGCCGCCACCGACCGCCCCTTCGGGGTCAACCTCTTCGCCGACCCCGGGCCGCCCGCCGACCCGGCCGTCGTCGAGCGCTACGTCGCCGCGCTGGCGGGCGAGGCCGGCCCGCTCGGCGAGCCGCGCCACGACGACGACCGGCTGGAGGCCAAGCTCGAGCTGCTCGCCGCCGACCCGCCCGCTGTCGTCTCGTTCACGTTCGGCTGCCCGGCCCGGTCTACCGTCGACCGGCTCCACGCCGCGGGCGCCGCGGTGTGGGTCACCGTCACGACGCCCGGCGAGGCGGAGCAGGCCGCGGGCGCCGGCGCCGACGCGCTCGTCGTCCAGGGCGTCGAGGCAGGCGGGCACCGCGGCGGCTTCGACGATCGCGCCCAGGGGCTCGTCGGGCTGCTGCCGCTGCTGCAGCTCGTCGCCGCCCGCGTCGACCTGCCGCTCGTGGCCACCGGCGGCTTGGCGACGGGCGCCGCGGTCGCCGCCGCGCTCGCCGCGGGCGCGAGCGCCGCGCAGGTGGGCACCGCGCTGCTGCGCGCGCCCGAGGCCGGCACCAGCGCGCCGCATCGCGCCGCGCTCGCCGCGGCGGCCGCTCCCACCTCGCTCACCCGCGCCTTCAGCGGCCGCCTCGCCCGCGGGATCGTCAACCGCTTCCAGCGCGAGCACGACGACGCGCCCAGCGCCTATCCGGAGATCCACCACGTCACGGCGCCGCTGCGCGCGGCGGCGCGCGCCGGCGGCGACGCCGACGCCAGCAACCTCTGGGCGGGCGAGGCGTACCCGCTGGCGCGCGAGGAGCCGGCCGCCGCGATCGTCGAGCGCCTCGGCGACGAGGCGCTCCGCGGTCAGGCCGCCGCCTGATCGTCCTCGCGTGGCCGGCGGGCGCGATACACCTTGATCGACCCCCGGACCCCGCGGACGCGGCGCTCGCCGGCGAACGACCAGGTCCACGGCCCGCTCGCCGCCTCGCGCAGCTCCGGGCTGCAGAGCACCGACGCCGGACGCGCGATCGTCGTGAGCCGGCTGGCGAGGTTCACCGGCCGTCCGTACCAGTCGCCGGCACGCTGGAGCGCCGGCCCGTACGCCAGCCCGCAGCGCAGCTGCGGGAAGTCCTCGCCCTCGGCGTCGGCGGCCTCGACCAGCGTGAGCGCCGCCTCGAGCAGCGCGTCGGCGTCGGGAGAGACGAGCATCACGGCGTCGCCGATCGTCTTGACCACGCGCACCGGGAGCGTCACGACCTCCGAGGCGAGCGCCTCCAGCCGGCCGGCGACGGCGCCGAGCCGGCCGGGATCGACCTCCTCGCCGAGGCGGGTGAAGCCGACGAGGTCCGCGAAGCCGACGGCGACGTCGCGCGCGCCCGGCATCTGCCCGGTCTGGCGCTCGGCCGCCTCGAGCAGCTCCGTGCGCACCGCGTGGCGCAGGTGGAGGTTGAGCATGTGGCCGAGCATCGGCGCGGTGAGCGGCTCGAGCTGCGCCGCCGCCTCGGCGTAGCGCACGGCGAGGTCGTGCTCGTCGGCGCCGGGCTCGAGGACCAGCCGCAGCGTCATCCGCCGCATCGCCTCGGCGGCCTGCGAGAGCGCGCGCCCGAGGATCCGAGTGACCTCGAGCATGTCGTCGGGGTCCAGGCCCGCGTCCCAGAACGTGCGCACCAGCCGCGCCGCCTCGAGGTCGGCCTCGGTCAGCTCCCGGTCGTCGCGATCGGGGACGGGAAGGCCCTGCGCGCGCCGCAGGTCGGCGAGGAACTCGGCCGGCACCCCGGACAGCTCGGCGACCTCCGCCGGCGTGTAGCGAGTCTGGCCACCGATCAGCCGCTCAGCGGGTAGCAGGAAGAGCGTGTCGTCCCCGACCGCCGCCTTCAGCTCCTCCAGCGACGCCCCGTCGGCGTGCAGCGCCTCGAGCAGGCGCAGGCGAGCCTCGCGCGCCGCGCCGTCGAGACCGTCGAGCAGGCCCTCGGCCGCGAAGTCCACCATGGCCCGACTCTTACCATGAGCTGCCCGTGAGCCGGTCCTCCCGACGTACCCGGATGTCCGCTGCCGACCGGCGCGAGGCGATCCTCCAGGCGGCGATGGAGGCGTTCGCGTCGAGCGGCTACCACGGCACCTCGATCGACGACATCGCGTCGGCGGCGGGGATCTCGAAGGCGCTCATCTACGAGCACTTCAGCTCCAAGCGCGACCTGCACGAGACGCTGATCGCCCAGCAGGCCGACGAGCTGTTCCGCCGCCTGCGCGCCAACGCCGCGCCGGACCGCGAGGCCGACGAGCGGCTGCGTGGCGGGGTCGACGCGTTCCTCGGCTTCGTCGAGGAGCGCCGCGAGGCGTGGCGGGCGCTCTTCCGCGACGCCGCCGACCCGGAGCTCGGCGACGTCGTCGACCGCGTCCAGCGCGACGCCACCCAGGCCATCGTCGCGCTCATGCTCGACGATCCCGACACGCGGGGCGAGGCCGTGGGCGACGTCGAGATCGTCGCGCACATGCTGTCGGGCGCGGTGCAGGCGCTCGCGAACTGGTGGTACGACCACCAGGAGGTGCCGCGCGAGGCGCTCGTCGACCGCGTGATGGCGTTCGCCTGGCTCGGCCTCGAGCGCCTGCGCGCCGCCGCCTGAGCGCGGATCCGTCCGAAACCTCCAAGACGCCGGCGGGCCGCAGCCGCGATGCTGCTCACCATGGACCTGCTCAGCGACGCCGCGGCGTTCCTGCAGACGCACGCGCGGCTCCTCGAACGACGGCGCTTCGAGCTCCTCTTCGCCGGCGGCGGCCCGGAGGGCGCCCTCGCAGCGCTGGCGGCGTATGGCAACGCGGACGGCGGCTTCGGATGGGGCCTCGAGCCCGACCTGCGCGCGCCGGGCAGCCAGCCGGCGGGCGCGCTGCACGCGTTCGAGGTCCTCGAGGAGGTCGGGCCGGCCGGCAGCGCCACCGCGCTGGCGCTCTGCGACTGGCTCGACGGCGTCACGCTCCCCGACGGCGGCCTGCCGTTCGCGCTGGCCGGGGCGGCGGGGCCCGGAACGGCCCCGTGGTGGGCGGGCGCCGATCCCGCGAGCTCGTCGCTGCACATCACCGCGGCGATCTGCGAGGCGGCCCAGCGCGTCGCCGCCCACGACCCCGCGGTGGCGGCGCATCCCTGGCTGGCTCGCGCCACCGCGTTCTGCCTGGGCGCGATCGCCGAGCTCGACGAGCCGAGCGGCGCCTACGAGCTGCGCTACGTGCTGTGGCTGCTCGACGCGCTCCACGACACCCACGCCGACGCGCGCGAGCACCTCGACCGGCTCGCCGACCTCGTCCCGGCCTCGGCGACCCTGCCGGTCGCCGGCGGCGTCGAGGGCGAGGCGCTGCGGCCGCTCGACGTCTCGCCGCGGCCGGCCGGGCCGCTGCGGGCGCGGATCGCCGCCGATGCGATCGCCGCCGACCTCGACCGGCTCGTCGCCGAGCGCCGCGCCGACGGCGGCTGGGACGTCGACTTCGCCACGCAGTCGCCGGCGTCGGCGCTGGAGTGGCGCGGCTACGCGACGGTGCGCGCCCTGAAGCTGCTGCGGGCGCACGGCGCCGCCCCGGCGTAGCGGCGCTCGACGCGCGCGGACCCGGTCGGTCAGCCGCCGTGCGGCCGGCGCTGCGGGTGGCTCGGCAGGCCGTCGTCCGGCAGCGGCTCCCACACCGCCGCCGACTCGGTCCACTGCCGCCACTGCGGCCGGATGCCGGGGTCGCCGTCGATCGCGCCGAGGCGCACGCCCACCGTCCCGTGCGCGCTCGGCCCGCTGAAGAGATGGCCGCCGCACTCCGCGCAGAAGGACTTCGGCTGGCCGTCCGGCGGGGTCCAGGTCCGCACGAGCGGCGCGCCCTCGACGATCGCGAAGGCGTCCGCGGCGACGCGCCCGTTGACCGACGACCCCGTGCCGGTCCGGCGCTGGCAGCGCGTGCAGTGGCAGTAGCCGGCGGTCTCGAACGGCGCGCGGACCTCGAAGCGGACGGCGCCGCACAGGCAGCCGCCGGTGAGCGGGCACGTGGGGGAGGCGGGCATGAGCCGGACCGTAGACCCTCGGCGGGGGAGGCGTCCGGCCGCGCGCGCAGAATGCTCCACCGTGCGCGTCCTCGGCATCGATCCCGGCACCGCCAACACCGGCTTCGGCGTCGTCGAGCGGCGCGGCGGCCGGCTGCTCGCCCGCGACGGCGGCGTCATCGGCACGCCGCCGGGCGCCGCGCCCGAGCGGCGGCTCGCCGCGATCCACGAGGCGGTCTGCGCGCTCATCGACGAGCACGACGTCGCCTGCGTGGCGCTCGAGGACCTCTACTTCGGCGCCAACGTCCGCAGCGCGTTCGCGGTGGGCCAGGCGCGCGGCGTGGTGATGCTCGCAGCCGGCCAGCGCGGCCTCCCGTGCGCCTCGTACACGCCGCAGCAGGTCAAGGGCGCGGTCTGCGGCAGCGGCCGCGCCGCCAAGGACCAGGTCCAGCGGATGGTCCAGGCGCTGCTCGCGCTGCCCGAGCCGCCGCGGCCGGACCACGCCGCCGACGCGCTCGCCGTCGCGATCTGCCACGTCAACCGCTCGCCGATGCAGGCGGCGCTCGCGGGGGCGCCGGCGTGATCGGGCTCGTCCGCGGCGAGGTCGTCGTCCGGCGGCCCGACCACGTGGTGATCCTCGCCGGCGGCGTCGGCTACCGGCTCTCGGTCTCCGCCGAGACGCTGCGCCACGTCCCCGCCGCCGGCCAGGAGGCGACGCTGCACGCGCATCTCATCGTGCGCGACGACGCCCTCATGCTCTACGGCTTCGCCACGGAGGAGGAGCGCGACCTCTTCCTGCTGCTGCTGGGCGTGCAGGCCGTCGGCCCGAAGGTCGCGCTCGCCGTGCTGTCCGGCGGGCCGCCGCGCGAGCTGCTGCGCGCCATCGCCGCCGGCGACGCGCCGCGCTTCCAGGCCGTTCCCGGGATCGGCAAGCGCACCGCCGAGCGGATCATCGTCGAGCTGCGCGAGAAGGTGGGCCCGGCCGCCGACGAGCCGGCGATCGCCGCGGTCGCCGCCGACGACCCGCGGGCCGTCGCGCGCGACGGCCTGCTCGGGCTCGGCTACAGCGCGAGCGAGGTCGAGTCGCTGCTCGCCGCGGCCGACGGCGAGACCGCCGAGGAGCTGCTGGCCAGCGCGCTGCGAGGCACGCGCGGATGAGCGTGCGGATCCAGACCCCGGACGTCGTCGAGGCCGAGGACGAGCTCGAGGTCTCGCTGCGGCCCCGGCGCCTGCAGGACTTCGTCGGGCAGGCCGCGCTCAAGGAGCAGCTGTCGGTGGCGATCGAGGCGGCGGCCGCCCGCGGTGACGCGCTCGATCATCTGCTGCTCGCCGGCCCGCCGGGGCTCGGCAAGACGTCGCTCGCCCAGATCGTCGCGACCGCGCTCGACGTGCCGTTCGTCCAGACCGCCGGCCCCGCGCTGGAGCGCAAGGGCGACGTGGCGGCGTTCCTGACGGCGCTCGAGCCGCGCAGCGTCTTCTTCGTCGACGAGATCCACCGCCTGCCGCGCGCGCTCGAGGAGACCTTCTACCCGGCGATGGAGGACCGGCAGCTGCCGATCACCGTCGGGCAGGGCGCGGGGGCCAGGGTGGTCACCCTCGACCTGCCGCCGTTCACGCTCGTCGGCGCGACGACCCGGGCCGGGCTGCTGACCACGCCGCTGCGGGATCGCTTCGGCATCCAGGCGCGCCTGGAGCCCTACGGCGAGCACGAGCTCGCGGCGATCGTGCGGCGCTCCGCCACGATCCTCGGCGTCGAGATCGACGACGCCGGCGCCCGCGCGATCGCCGCGCGCAGCCGCGCCACGCCGCGGGTCGCCAACCGGCTGCTGCGGCGCGTGCGCGACTTCGCGGAGGTCCGGGCGACCGGCGTGGTGACCGAGCAGGCGGCCGTCGAGGCGCTGGCGATGCTGGGCGTCGACGAGGAGGGGCTCGACCGCCTCGACCGCGAGATCCTCGCCGCCGTGTGCGAGAAGTTCGGCGGCGGACCCGTCGGGCTGTCGACGCTCGCGGTCGCCGTCGGCGAGGAGCAGGACACGATCGAGGACGTCTATGAGCCCTACCTGCTGCAGAAGGGCCTGCTGCAGCGCACGCCGCGCGGCCGGGTGGCCACGCCCGCGGCGTTCCGCCATCTCGGGCTCGAGCCCCCGGACCGCACGCTCTTCTGAGGCGCGCTTTACCCGCCCGGCACTACCCTTGGCCCTTCGATGGCGCTGCTGTTCATCTGCCCCAACTGCGGAACCCGCTCGACCGCGAGCGATCGCCAGCGCGGCTTCTCGCGTGAGGCGCGCGGCTGCCCGAAGTGCGGCTTCACGTTCCTCTTCGAGCTGATGGACGACTACTACCCCGCTCCGGACGCGGCCTTCTTCACCGCCGACCAGCAGGGCCGCATCATCCACTGCGGCCGCGGCTCCTTCGAGCTCACCGGCCTCGACGACGAGCGCACCATGGGCCGGTCGGCGGCCGACGTCCTCGGGCTCGAGTTCGAGGACGGCACCGACCACGTCGCCCAGGCGCTGGAGTGGGGCGTGCGCGCGCTCGGCAAGCGCGTGAAGGTCCAGGCGGAGGGCGATCTGCCCGCCGAGGCGACGGCCGACCTCTTTCCCGCATACGATGACGATGGAGGTCTTCTGATCATCCTCACCCCCGCGAAGGCCGCCAAGCCCTGACCATGACCGATCGTCGCCGCAACCTCTTCATCCTGCTGCTCGTCTTCGGGCTGCTCGCGGCGTCGGCCGCCGTCATCGCCACCAAGTCGACGCGCCTGGGGCTCGACCTCAAGGGCGGCGTCGAGCTGATCTACGAGGCGCAGCCCACGCGCAGCCAGCCCGAGGTCACGCCCGACGCGCTGAACCGGTCGATCGACATCATGCGCGAGCGCGTCGACCAGCTCGGCGTGGCCGAGCCGGAGATCCAGCGCTCCGGGCCGAACCAGATCCAGGTCTCGCTGCCGGACGTCAAGAACGCCAAGCGCGCGGAGGAGCAGGTCGGCCAGGTCGCGCAGCTGTACTTCTACGACTGGGAGCCGAACGTCATCGGCCCCGACGGCAAGCCGGCGCCGCAGGACCAGCAGGTGACGGGCGGCAGCGCGGCCGGCGACCCGACCTTCGGCATCCCGCTCTACGACGCCGTGCGGCGCGCCGCCAAGCGCCCGGCGACGAACCTCGACAAGGCCACGACCGAGGCGCAGTACTACCTGCTCGACACGGAGAACCAGAAGGTCGAGGCCGGTCCCGCGCCGTCGCGCACGGAGCTGCTCGACGAGCTCGAGGAGACCCAGCACCGCCGGGACCTCCAGCCGGCCGAGAAGGTCTACGAGGTCAAGCCGGGCACCGTCATCGTCCGCGCGCAGGTCCCCGACGACGCGGAGACCAAGCCGGACCGGTGGTACGTCCTCAACGACGCGCCGGCGCTCAAGGGCGACCAGATCAAGGACCCGGAGCAGAACTTCGACAACGGCCCCGGCGGCACCGGTCAGCCGATCGTCACGTTCGGGTTCACCGACGAGGGGCGCAAGATCTGGCAGGACGTCACGCGCGAGATCGCGCAGCGCGGCCAGGCGAGCCAAGTCCCCGGCCAGGACCCGCTGCAGGCCGCGCAGCACTTCGCGATCGTGCTCGACAACGAGCTGATCTCGGTCCCGTACATCGACTACATCCGCAATCCGGACGGCATCGATGCCTCGACCGGCTCTCAGATCGAGGGCGGCTTCACGATCGAGTCGGCGCAGGAGCTGACGAACCTGCTGAAGACGGGCGCCCTGCCGCTGAAGCTCGAGCTGATCTCGCAGTCGCAGGTCTCGGCGACGCTCGGCCAGCAGGCGCTCGACGAGGGCCTCCTCGCGGGCGTGGTCGGCTTCATCGTCGTCGCGCTCTTCCTGCTCGTCTTCTACCGCGTGCTCGGCCTCATCGCCGTCGGCGCGCTGGTCATCTACGCCGTCTACTTCTTCGCGCTGATCAAGCTCATCCCGATCACGCTGACGCTGCCGGGCATCGCCGGCCTGATCCTGACGTTGAGCGTCGCCGCCGACGCCAACATCGTCATCTTCGAGCGCGTCAAGGAGGAGATCCGCGCCGGGCGGTCGATCCCGGCCGGCATCGCGCAGGGCTACAAGAAGGGGCTCGGCGCGATCATCGACGCGAACGTCGTGACCTTCATGGTCGCGTTCATCCTCTTCATCCTCGCCACGGCCGGGGTGAAGGGCTTCGCGTTCACGCTCGGCGTCGGCACGCTCGTCTCGCTCTTCACCGCCGTGCTCGCGACGCAGGCCGTGCTCGGCACGATGGGCAGCGCGCGCGTGCTGCAGCGGCGCTCGGCGCTCGGCGCCGGCGAGCAGCGCCACCGCATCCGCATCGACTTCATGGGGCTGTCGCGCTGGTTCTTCGCCTTCTCCGGCGTGATCCTGCTCGTCTGCGCCCTGGCGATCGGCGCCAAGGGCCTGAACTTCGGCATCGACTTCGAGTCCGGCACCCGGATCACGACCGCGGTCGAGCAGACCGCGAGCGTCGACGACGTGCGCCAGTCGATCGCCTCGCTCGGCTTCGAGGGCGCCGAGGTCCAGCAGGTCAGCAACGACGAGCTCGGCGACAACGCGTTCCAGATCTCCGGCGACATCGCGCCGAACGACGTCCCGAAGGTCCGCAGCCAGCTCGACCAGGACTTCGGCGGCACGCCCGAGTTCCAGAACCAGTCGATCGGCCCGACGTTCGGCGAGACCGTGGCGGAGAGCGCGATCATCGCGATCATCGCATCGCTGATCGTGATCTCGGTCTACATCGCGCTGCGGTTCGAGTGGAAGTACGCGATCCCCGTCCTCATAGCCCTCGCGCACGACCTGCTCATCACGTCGGGCGTCTACGCGCTCACCGGCCGGGAGGTGACGACGTCGACGGTCGCGGCGCTGCTGACCATCCTCGGCTTCTCGCTCTACGACACGATCATCGTGTTCGACCGCGTGCGCGAGAACGTGCCGCGGATGCCGCGCGCCGCCTTCTCGCAGATCGTCAACCGCTCGATGAGCGAGGTCGTCGTCCGGTCGCTGGCGACGAGCTTCTGCACCCTGCTGCCGGTGCTCTCGCTGCTGCTGTTCGGCGGCGAGACGCTGAAGGACTTCGCGTTCGCGTTGCTCGTCGGCACGGCGTCCGGCACGTACTCGTCGATCTTCATCGCCGGCCCGGTGCTGACGCACTGGAAGGAGCGCGAGCCGATCTACCGCACGCGCGCGACGCGGATCGTCGACGAGTACGGCCGCATCCCGGCCTACGCCGACGAGATGGCCGGGCACGTCGAGGTCGAGCCGGCCAAGCGCCGCAGCCGCCGCGGGTCGATCCTGGCGCCCGACGACCCCAACGCGGTCTCCCGCGAGGAGTTCGACGAGATGGTGCGCGACATCGAGCCCGAGGTCGCGCAGGAGCGGCAGCGGTCGCGGACGGAGACGCTCACCGAGCCGAAGACGGAGACGAGGCCGCAGGCGCCGCCGTCGCGCGGCCCCGCCGCCGACCTGTCGCCCGACGAGGTCGTCATGCCGAAGGAGAAGTCGCGCAAGTCGCGCAACAAGCGTCACGGGAGGCCGCGCTGACCATGGCCATGCTCGCCTGGGTGATGATGGGCCTCGCCATCTGGCACTTCGCCGTCTTCGTGCCAGACCGCTTCTGGGGCGGCATCGTCGGCGCGTTCCTCGCCGCCGCGATCGGGGCGATCGTGTTCGGGTTCCTGATCAGCGGGTTGACGGTGCCGGGCGAGTCCGACACCACGATCGTCAACGCGCTCGAGGCGATCCCCGGCGCGCTGGCCGGCCTCGCGGTGGCGTACGTGGTCGGCGCCCGGCGCGGCAACGAGCCGGTCCCGCACTAGGCGGCCGTCCCGCGCGGCGCGCGGCGGCGCGACCGGCGCGCCGCGCGCGGCTCACGCGCCCCGCCGATCCCGTCCGGTCGCGCTCGTAGCGTTGCGCGGACGGTGACCGCCACCCGTCGCATCGAGATCGCACCCTGCTCGTCGGAGGCCGTCGCGCGCCTCGAGGCGGAGCTCGGCCTCAGCCACGTCACCGCGCAGGTGCTCGTCCGGCGCGGGTTCGCCGACCCCGACGCGGCGCGCGCGTGGCTGGCCGCCGACGAGGCGCATCCGCCGGCCGGGTTCGCCGGTCTCGACGACGCGCTCGCGCTCGTGCGCCGGCACGTCGCCGCCGGCTCGGGGATCACCGTCCACGGCGACTACGACGTCGACGGGGTCTGCGCGACGGCGATCCTCGTGCGCGCGCTGCGCGCCCTCGGCGCCCAGGTGGACTGGTATCTCCCGAGCCGGCTCGAGGACGGCTACGGGCTGCGTCCGCACACGGTCGCGCGCCTGGCCGCCACGGGCACGAAGCTGCTCATCACCGCCGACTGCGCGATCACGGCCGTCGAGGAGGTCGCCCAGGCGCGCGCCGCGGGCATCGACGTCCTGGTCACCGACCACCACGCGCCGCGCGCCGACGGCGCGCTGCCGGACGCGCCGATCGTGCACCCGGCGGTCTGCGGCTACCCGTGCCCGGACCTCTGCGCCGCCGCCGTCGCCCACAAGCTCGTCACCGCGCTGGGCGCGCCGACCGCCGCCGAGGACCTCGACCTCGTGGCGCTGGCGACGGTCGCCGACGTCGTGCCGCTGCGCGGCGAGAACCGCCGGCTGGTGCGCGAGGGCCTGCACGCGCTGCGCACCACGCGCAAGCCCGGGCTGCGGGCGCTCATGGCGGTCACGCGCTGCGACGCCGCGCGGCTCGACGCCCGCGCCATCGGCTTCCGGCTGGCGCCGCGCATCAACGCCGCCGGCCGCCTGCAGCGCGCCGACGCGGGGCTCGAGCTGGTCCTGACCGAGTCGCGCGCGCGCGCAAGCGGTCGCCGAGGAGCTCGATCGCGTCAACGCCGAGCGGCGGATGGTGGAGCAGCGGATGCTCTTCGAGGCCGAGGCGCAGGTGCGCGAGCAGGACGGCGCCATCGCCTACGTCGTCGCGGGCGAGGGCTGGCACCCCGGCGTGGCGGGCATCGTGGCCTCGCGGATCGCCGAGCGCCACCACCGGCCGGCGGTCGTCATCGCGCTGGAGGGCGGCCGCGGCACCGGCTCGGCGCGCTCGATCCCCGCCTACGACCTGCTCGGCGGGCTGAACGCCTGCGCCGAGCACCTCGCGCGGCACGGCGGTCACCGCGCCGCCGCGGGCCTCGAGATCGAGGCGGCGCAGATCGACGCGTTCCGCGCGGCGCTGTGCGCGCACGCCCGCTCGGTCCTCACCGACGACGACCTCGTCCCGGTCCAGCGGGTCGACGCCGTCGCCG
>DASTRJ010000126.1:0-17544 GCA_035761245.1 Capillimicrobium sp.
GCGCGCCGTTGATCTTGATGATCGGGCCCTTGGCGTTGCCATCCTGCGACAGCTTCTCACTCAGCGCGTTGGCCTGCAGTTCGCCGACCTTCACGTTGTCGAACGAGATGTAGTAGTCGACCGGCGCGTCCAGGATGAGGCGGTCATACGAGATGACCGGCACGTCGGACTGCTTCGCGCGGTTGACGATCGCCGCCGCCGACGCGGAGTCGACCGGGTCGAGCACCAGCACCTCGGCGCCCTCGGTCAGGGCCGCCTCCGCCTGG
Organism: Capillimicrobium sp.; assembly: GCA_035761245.1. Taxonomy (GTDB): domain Bacteria; phylum Actinomycetota; class Thermoleophilia; order Solirubrobacterales; family Solirubrobacteraceae; genus Capillimicrobium. The sequence goes on from DASTRJ010000126.1 coordinate 267, forward strand.
CTCTGCTGCTTGGAGGCGTCCTGGTCGGCGTTCGAGTAGATGATCTCGCAGTCCGAGCACAGCTCCGAGACCTTGTTCTCGAAGTTCGGGCGGTCCTGCGACTCGTAGCGCGCGGTCTTGGACTCGGGGAGCAGCAGCGCGATCTTGCCGCCGCCGCCGGCCGACGTGCTCGCGCCGCCGCTCGTCGACGTGCTCCCTTCGTCGTCGCTGCCGCAGGCGCCGAGCGCAAGCGCCGACGCGCCGACCGCGACGAGGGAGAGGATCGATCTCTTCGTCATGGGTGGGGCTCCTCCTCAGGACCCGGGGGCGGCCGCGCCGCCCGTTGCTTGGAACAGCGTGGGCTGGGCCTCGCCGATGGCCAGGGCCACGGCGCCACGCACCTCCGCCCGCTCGCCCAGCACGCCCGCCACGACCTCGGCCGCCTCCGCGGCGGCCGGGATCGCGTAGCGCCGCAGGGCGGCGCGCAGCGGGTCGAGCAGCAGCTCGCCGGCGGCGCTCAGGTCGCCGCCCACGATCACCCGCGCGGGGTTGAGCAGGTTGCACAGCATCGCCACGGCCCGGCCGATGTGCCGGCCGGCGTCGGCGATGACCCGCTGACAGCCGGGGTCGCCCCGGTGCGCCAGCGCGACGACGTCGTCGACGCCCAGGTCGGTGCCGTGCGTGCGGCTGAGCTGCTCGAGCAGCCGCGGCACGGCGGCGACCGTCTCCAGGCAGCCGCGGTTCCCGCAGCGGCAGACCTGGCCCTCCTCGTCGACGAGCAGGTGCCCCAGCTCGCCGGCGGTCCCGCCGGCGCCGTGGTGCACGCGTCCCTCGATGATCAGCCCGGCGCCGATGCCGGAGGCGACCTTGAGGTAGACGATCTCGCGGGCGCCCCTGCCGGCGCCGAACATGGCCTCCGCCAGCGCGCCGAGGTTCGCGTCGTTGTCGACCACCACCGGGAGGCCGAGCCGGCGCTGCATCTCCTCGCCGGCGTGGACGCCGACCCAGCCGGGCAGGATGGCGCCGGAGCCCACGGTCCCGTTGCGGTGCAGGATCGGGCCGGGGACGCCCATGCCGACGCTGATGACGCGGCCGCGCGGGACGCCGGCCTCGTCGAGCACGTGGTCGACGAGCTCGGCCGCGGCGGCGAAGTCGTCGCTCGCCGAGTCGTCGACCTCCATGTCGCGCTCCGCCTCGGCGAGGATGGTGTGCGACAGGTCGGCGACGGCGACGCGCAGGTGGGAGTGGCCGAAGTCGATGCCGATGGCCGCGCCGGCCGAGCGATCGAGCGCCAGCAGGACCGGAGGGCGCCCGGCGCCGCCGGGATCCCGTCCCTCGGCGGTCACGCGCTCGGTGACCAGGCCGCGCTCGACGAGGTCGGCGACGAGCGACGACACCGTCGTGCGCGAGAGGCCGGTGTGGCGGGCGATGTCCGCCCGGCTCGCCACTCCCTGCTCCAGCAGCACGTCGACCACGCGAAGCAGGTTCTGCTCGCGGAGCGATTCCAGCGAGCCGGTGCGGGGGGACACACCCATCGGCGGTCGCATCCTCGTGCGCCCGCGACGGTTTTGTCAAGGCTCCGGAGTTATGCGGGCATTAAGAAGCCGGGTTTTGTCCGGGCCTCTGAGGAATCCGCTCTCGGCATATTCTCCAGCGCGCCCGATGCCCGCCGAGATCGACCGGACCGAGGACGACGTCGTCGACCCGCGACTGCTGGAGCGGGCGCAGGCGCGCCGGCCGGAGGACCACGGGCCGGCGACGTTCCCGCTGACCGCCACGAACGCGAGCCTGCTCGGGGTCACGTACTCGGTGCCGCTCGAGCAGGCGTGGGCGCTGCTGCCCGCGACCGAGCGGCTCGTCCCGGTGCGCGTGACGCCGCGCCGCGCCGCGATCCTCTTCTTCGCCTGGGACGTGCGCCGCAGCGACCTCGGGCCGTACCAGGAGCTCGGCGCCGCGCTGCCCGTCGTGCTCGACGCGCCGAAGGCCCCCGCGCCGCTGCCGCCCGCGCTCTGGCGCGACCCGGCGATCGGCCTCTACTCGGTCGAGCTGCCGGTCGACAGCGAGCGCTGCGCGGAGGCGGGGTCGGACGTGCTCGGCCTGCCGCACGTCGTCGGCGACGCCTCGATGCGGATCGACCACCGCGGCGGCTCGGCGCGGTTCGCGTTCGACGGGCGGACGATGGCCGAGCTCGAGGTGCGCCTCACGCGCTGGCCGCGCGAGCGCCGCCACGACGTCTCGTTCCAGACGTACTCGCTGCTCGAGGGGCGCATCCTGCGCTCGCGGCTGAGCGCCGTCGGCGAGGGCTACCGCGGCCGGCGCGGCAGCGCGTCGCTCGGCTTCGGCGACCATCGCCGCGCGCAGCGGCTGGCGCGGCTCGACCTCAGCCGGCGGCCGCTCGAGCTGCGCGTGCTGCCGCGCGTGAACTGGGTCAACTGGGGCCCCGAGGACCTCGGGCCGCTGTAGCGCGCGCCGGGCGGCGCAGCGCCTACCGCGCGACCGCCGGCCCGCAGGCCGCGATGTCGCGCCGCAGCTCCTCGGCGCGGTCGGCGGTCCAGCGGTCCGACGTCACGAGGCGGTCGAGCAGCTCGTCGACGCGCGCGAGCGCCTCCTGCGCCGCCGGATCGCCGGCGACGTCCTCGCAGAACAGCAGGGTGTCGGCCGCCTCGCGCAGGGCGTCCTGCTCGGCGGGCTGAAGCTTGGTGGGGCCGATGTCGGCCAGCGTGGCGGTCACGCGGCCGTAGGCCTGGGCACGCTCAGAGGTCATGGCAGTCCCTTCAACGGTAGCCGCATCGCGTCATGGGGTTCGCCGGTCGCCCGGATCCCGTCACTCGACCGCTTTACCCGGGCGGGCGCGCTTCCCACGATCGCGGCGCGCCGGCCGCCTGCGTGGGCGCGCTCGCAGCCCCAGGCCGTCAGGCTGCTGACCGCGAGCGCGGGCCAGCAGCTCGGCGAGCGACGCCTCGATGCCCTGCGCGACCACGTCGAGGTCGTCGAGCACGTCCGGGTCGGCCAGCAGGCCGAAGCCGACGTTCCCGGCGTACGAGACGACGGCGACCGCGAGCGCCCGGTCGCCGACGAGGAACGGCACCGGGTAGAGCTCCTCGACGCGGCGGCCGAGCAGGTACAGCGGGACCTGCGGCCCCGGGATGTTCGTGACGAGCAGGTTGTAGAGGCGCGAGCCGAAGTCGAGCCGCGACGCCTGCGCGAGGATCGTCGGCGGCGCCATGTCGTCCATCGCGGCGATCGACTCGGCGTCGACCGCGCGGCCCGACGCCTTGATGCCGTCCATCGCCGCGCGCACGACCGCCAGCCGCTCGACCGGGTCGTGCACCGCGATCGGCAGCGGCACCACGACCTGGGCGAGGCGGTTGCCCAGCACGCCGCGCGCCGGGTCGGCGCGCACCGAGACCGGCACCCCGGCACGCGGCTCCAGACCCTCGGTGCGCAGGCCGCGCGCGTGCAGCCAGCGGGCGAGCCCGCCGGCCACCACGGCGAGCACGACGTCGTTGACCGTGCCGCCGAGCGCGTTCTTGACGGTGCGGAAGTCCTCCAGCGGCGCCTGGACGACGGTGTAGGCGCGGTGCGGCCCGATCGGCACGTTGAGCGGGGTGGGCGGCGCCGGGGCGAGGACGGACCACGCGGTCTCGCTCAGGCCCTCGGCCGCGCCGCGCGCCGCGCGCAGCAGCCGGCGCGGGCGGACCAGCGCGGACGTCACGCGGGCGCCCTCGCTCGCGGCGTCGCGCAGGCCGGCCGCCGCGAGCTCGACGCCGGTCGGCCGGGGCCGCGGCATCCACGCGTCCGCGACGCGCACCGGCTCGGCGTCCGGCCGCGCGTCGAAGAGCACGCTCAGGAGGTCCATGCCGGAGCGCCCGTCGACGATCGCGTGATGCGTCTTGGCGCCGACCGCCCACCGGCCGTCGGCGAGCCCGTCGATGAGCCACGCCTCCCACAGCGGCTTCGTGCGGTCGAGCCGATGCGAGAAGACGCGACCGATCTGGCGCCACAGCGCGGCCTCGTCGGCCGCGCCGGGCAGGCCGGAGTGGCGCAGGTGGTAGTCGATGTTGAACGTCGCGTCGTCGACCCAGCGCGGCCGGCCGAGCCCGAGCGGCGGGAACACGAGCCGCTGGCGGTAGCGCGGCACGAGCCGCAGCCGCTCGCGGACGTACTCGCGGAAGGTCGGGAAGTCGGGGGCCGGCCCCTCGAGCAGCACCACCCCGCCGATGTGCATGTGGGTGCCACCGCGCTCCTGCGCGAGGAACGACGCGTCCGTGGCGCTGAGCGCGTCGAGCTGGTGCTGCGCCATCGCGTGGGCGACGATACCGGACATGACCGTCTCCCGGACCGTTCTCATCACCGGCTGCTCGACCGGCATCGGCCGGGCGACCGCGCTGCGGCTGGCACGGGCCGGCCACGTCGTCTACGCCACCGCGCGGCGGCTCGAGGCCATCGGCGACCTCGAGGCCGCCGGCTGCCGCACGCTCGCGCTCGACGTCACCGACGAGGCGTCGATGTCCGCGGCCGTGGCGGCGGTCGAGGAGGCCCGCGGCGCCGTCGACGTCCTCGTCAACAACGCCGGCTACTCGCAGAGCGGCGCGGTCGAGACGATCCCGATGGAGGCGCTGCGCCGCCAGTTCGAGACCAACGTCTTCGGGCTGGTGCGCATGTGCCAGCTCGTCCTGCCGCGGATGCGCGAGCAGCGCTTCGGCCGGATCGTCAACGTCTCGTCGATGGGGGCGAACTTCACGTTCCCCGGCGGCGGCGCCTACCACGCGACGAAGTACGCGGTCGAGGCGCTCTCCGACGCGCTGCGCTTCGAGGTCAAGGGGTTCGGCGTCGACGTGGTGCTCATCCAGCCGGGCCTGATCCGGACGCGGTTCGGCGACACCGCGATCGGCGCGATCGAGGACGCGGACGACGGCCCGTACGCGGCGTTCAACGCCGCGGTGGCGAAGGCGACCGCGAACGCGTACGGCAAGGGCCCGCTCGGGAAGCTCGGCGGCGAGCCCGACGACGTCGCCAAGGCGATCGAGAAGGCGATCGAGCGCCCCAGGATCCGGGTCCGCGTCACGCCGTCGGCGCACCTGCTCGTCGGCCAGCGGCGGCTCATGCCCGACGGCCTGTGGGACCGGATGCTCGCGACGCAGTTCCCGCGACCGGGGGCCTGATGCTGCTGCGCGACGACGCCGCCGGCGAGGCGGTCATCGCGATCGGCCAGGCCTCGCACGCCTGGATCTCCGGGCAGCTGGCGCGGGCATGGCGCCCGCGCGTCGAGCCCTACGACGAGGTGTGCCTGGCCGCCGAGCAGCACGACGTCGGGATGGCGGCCTGGGACCTCGCGCCGACGCTCAACCCCGACACCGGCCGGCCGCACTCGTTCCTCGAGATGCCGCTCGAGACGCACCTGCGCCTCTGGTACGCGGCGCCGGGGCGGCTGCTGTCGCAGAGCCGCTGGGCGGCGCTGCTCGTCTCGCTGCACGGCACCGCGATCTACGAGCTGCGCGACCTCGCGCGGATGGAGGCGCGGGCGGCCGACGACGTGCGCGCCTACCTGGCCGCGCAGCGCGTGCTGCAGGCGCGCCTGGCGCAGGAGGTGGGCGCCGAGCCGGAGCGGCTGCGCGAGTTGCAGCGGCTGCTGTTCACGTGGGACGGGCTCTCGCTCGCGCTGTGCCTGCGCTGGGATCCGTACACGGTGCACGGCGTGACGCTGCGCGAGGGCCGGTGGCTGAGCCCGTGGCCGTTCGAGGGCGACGAGCTGACCGTGCGGTGCGAGGGGCGCCGGCTCGAGGGTCGCTACGAGCGCGAGGAGGCGCTCCACGACGCGCTCGAGCACGCCGAGCGCGTCGAGCTGTCGTTCACCCTGCGCCCGGGGCGCGACGCCGCGTGAAGGTCGAGCTGAGCGGCGTCCCGGAGACGCTGCTGTGGACGCTGTACTACCGCGCCACCGAGGCGCGCCGGCCCGACGCGGTCATCGACGACCCGCGCGCCGTCGAGCTGCTGGAGACCATCGACTACCCGTTCGACGAGCGCTTCGGGCCGTCGCAGGGGCCGCAGGCGCAGTGGCAGGCGCTGCGCGCGCGCTGCTTCGACGACCAGGTCCGCGACTTCATGGGCCGCTGCCCGGGCGGGACGGTGGTGGCGCTGGGGGAGGGGCTCGAGACCGGCTTCTGGCGCGTGGACGACGGCCGCGTGCGGTGGCTGACGGTCGACCTGCCCGAGACGCTGGCGGTCCGGCGCGAGCTGCTCGGCGACGACCCGCCGCGGCGCCGGTCGATCGCCTGCTCGGCCACCGACGAGCGCTGGATCGACGAGGTCGATCCCTCCGACGGCGTGCTCGTCACCGCGCAGGGCCTGCTCATGTACCTGCGGCGCGAGGAGGTCGACGGCATCGTGCGGGCGTGCGCGCGCCGGCTGCCCGGCGCGACGCTCGTCTTCGACACCGCGCCCCGCTGGTTCGCGCTGCTCGCCCAGCGCGGCGCGCTGCGCACGCCCGCGGGCTACGTCGCGCCGCCGATGCCGTGGGGCTGGGACGTCGTCGAGCGGCTGCGCTTCGAGCGCGCGCACCCCGAGATCGCCCGGCTGGACGAGCTGCCGCTGCCCGTCGGCCGCGGCGTCACCGGGCTGGCGATCCCCTTGCTGTCGCGGCTGCCGCTGCTGCGCGAGGTGTCGCTCGTCGTCGTGCGGGCCGAGCTGCGGCGCTAGAGCAGCACGCCCTCGATGCGCAGCAGCGTCTCCTTCTTCTCGACCCCGCCGGTGTAGCCGCCGAGCCCGCCGCCGGTGCGCAGCACGCGATGGCACGGCACGACGATCGGGATCGGGTTGGCGCCGAGGGCGTTGCCGGCGGCGCGGGTCGCCTTGCCGTTGCCGGCCGCCTCGGCGACCTCCCGGTAGCTGCGCGTCTCGCCGAACGGGATCGCCGCCGTCGCCTCGAGGATGCGGCGCCCGAATCCGCGGGCGAGCGTGAGGTCGACCGGCACGTCGAAGCGGTCGCGGCGGCGCTCGAAGTACTCGTCGAGCTGGCGCCGGATGTCGTCGAGCCGCGCCGGCGCCTCGAGCACGCGCGGCGAGATCCGCGCGGCGAGGTCCTCGACGACGACGTCGAGGCCGCCGTTGAAGTCCTCGTAGGCGAGGCGGACGAGGCCGGCCGGCGTGACGGCGGCGACGAGCGGGCCGAGCGGCGAGTCGACGCGCGCGTAGGCGACGTCGAGCAGCCCCTCCTCCGCGGCGCGCGCGGCGAGGCGCGCCAGCAGGTCGGCCGGGGGAGGCGTGGTGGGCGCGGCGAGGCGGCTCATGCGGGTTGCACCTCCAGGCGCAGGTTCTTCAGGCCGTCGGCGATCCGGCGGCGCACGGCGTCGTCGGAGATGCCGAGCACCTCCGCGACCTCGACCGGCCGCAGGTCGCCGGCGTAGCGGAGCGTGATCGCCGCGCGCTGGCCGGGCGGCAGCTCGCGCACCGCGTCCCACAGGCCGTCGTCGCGCTCCGGCTCCGGCGGGGCGGCGGCCTCGGGCAGCCGGTCGGTGACGATCGGGCGCCGGGCGCGCCCGCGGTGGACGTCGATCGCCTTGCGGTGGGCGATCGTCAGCAGCCACGCGCGCACGTTCGCGCCCTCGCCGAGCCGCGGGTAGGCGCGCAGCGCCGAGAGCCACGTCTCCTGGAAGGCGTCCTCGGCCTCGTCGCGCCCGGCCACGGCGACGCAGACGCGCCACACCGCGTCGCGGTGCGCGTCGAGCACCTGTTGGAACGGGATCACGGTCATGACAACGCGGGCGGGACCCGAACCGTGAGCTTCTCACTCGTGGCGGTGGAAGCCCTCGCCGGCGAGCACCCCGGTGCGGCCCTCGGCGACCAGCCGGCGCAGCAGCGGGGCCGCCCGGTAGCGCTCCTCGCCGAGCTCGGCCCGCAGCGCGTCGAGCACCGCGACGACGTGGTCGAGCCCGATCTGGTCGCCCCACGCGAGCGGGCCGCGCGGGTGGTTGAGCCCGAGCACCATGCCGTCGTCGACGTCCTCGGCGCTGCCGACGCCCTCCTGGAGCGCGAACGCGGCCTCGTTGACGAGCTGGCAGACGATCCGGCCGAGCACGAGCCCGGGGGCGTCGCCCACCCACGCGACGTGCAGCCCGATCGCGCCGAAGAACCGCTCGGCGGCCGCCGCGGCCGCGTCGCTCGAGTCGCGCGACCGCGTCAGCTCGACGAGGCCGCCGGGGCTCAGCGGCGGGAGCGCGTGGAAGCCGACCGCGCTGCCGGCGGGGTCGAGCTGGCTGAGCGAGCCGTCGGCGACGAGCAGCGCCTGCGGCCCGCCCTGCAGCGGCTCGCCGGTCTCGTCGCCGCCGCAGTCGACGATCAGCTCCGGGACCTCGCCGTCGACCTCCTCGGGGATCCGCACGTCCCAGCCGGCGTCCTCGGCGAGGTAGCGCAGCTCGTGCGCGACGCCCACCTCGCCGGCGACGACGACGAGGCCGCCGCCGTGCGGCTCGGGCGCCGGCGGGTCCGGCGGGCGGTGCGGCCCGTCCTCGGGGTACGCGTACCAGCCGCGCCCGGTCTTGCGGCCGTGGCGGCCGGCGGCGACGAGCCGCGCGCTGAGCGGGCTCGGCCGCCAGCGCGGCTCGCCGAACGACAGCTCGTGGAACGAGCGCGCGATCTGCAGGCCGACGTCGACGCCGACGAGGTCCTGCAGCTCGAACGGGCCCATGCGGAAGCCGCCGCCGAGGCGCGCGATCCGGTCGATCGTCTCCACGTCGGCGATCCGCTCCTGCAGGAGCTTGAGCGCCTCGAGGCCGAACGGGCGGTTGCAGCGGTTGACGAGGAAGCCGGGGCCGTCGGTGGCGCGGATGACGCGGCGCCCCATCGCCTCGCCCAGCGCGGTGGCGCGGCGCAGCGCCGCGTCGCCGGACGCGTCGCCGGCGACCACCTCGACGAGCCGCATGAGCGGGGCCGGGTTGAAGAAGTGCATCCCCACGACGCGCTCCGGGTGCGGCACCGGCGCGGCGATCGCGGTGACGAGGAGCGAGGACGTGTTCGTGGCGAGCACGCAGTCGTCCGCGACGTGCTCGGCGAGCGCCGCGAACAGCTCCTGCTTGAGCGCGAGGTCCTCGGGCGCGGCCTCGACGACGAGGTCGCAGGGCGCCAGCTCGTCGAGGCCGCCGGCGAGCTGCAGGCGGCCCGCGGCGGCCTCGGCCTCGCCCGCGCTCCAGCGCCCGCGGGCGGCGCCGCGCTCGAGGTCGCGGCGGATCCGCGCGGGCGCCCGATCGAGCGCCGCGGGGACCGGGTCGTGCAGGATCGTGCGCGACCCGGCGAGGCAGGCGAGCTGCGCGATGCCGGCGCCCATCGTGCCGGCGCCGACGACGCCGACGATCATCGCCGCGGCGTCCTCACGACGGGACGAGGGCGTTGATGCCGGTCAGCGCCCGGCCGATGATGAGCTTCTGGATCTGCGACGTGCCCTCGTAGAGCGTCGTGACGCGCACGTCGCGGAACCACCGCTCGACGGGGTGGTCGTCGACGTAGCCGGCGCCGCCGTGGACCTGGATCGCCTCGTTGGCGCACCACACCGCCGCCTCGGTGGCGAAGAGCTTGGCGATCGACGTCTCGGTCGTGTTCGGCTGGTCGGTGTCCTTCAGCCACCCCGCGCGCAGGACGAGCAGGCGTGCCGCGTCGGTCTTGACGCGCATCTCCGCGAGCATCGACTGCACGAGCTGGAAGGACGCGATGGGGCGGCCGAACTGCTCGCGCTGCGTGGCGTACGCCGTGGACTCCTCGACGCAGCCCTGGCAGATGCCGACGCAGCCGGCGGCGACCGAGTAGCGGCCGGAGTCGAGCGCCGACATCGCGACCTTGAAGCCCTCGCCGACCTCGCCGAGCGTCTCGGTCGCGACGCAGTCGTCGAGCGAGATCGCGGCGGTGTCGGAGCCGTGGAGGCCCATCTTGTGGTGGATGGGCTGGGGCTGGAAGCCGGGCTGGTCGGTGTCGACGAGGAAGCACGTGACCCCGCGGTGGCCGAGCGACGGATCGGTCTGGGCGAACACCAGCGCGAGCTTGGCGACGTTGCCCATCGAGATCCACATCTTCGCCCCGTTGATCCGCCAGGTCCCGTCGCTCGCGCGGGTGGCGCGCGTCTTCTGGTTGGCGGCGTCGGAGCCCGTGTCGGGCTCGGTGAGGCCGAAGCAGCCGAGCCACTCGCCGGAGCAGAGCCTCGGCAGGTAGCGCTGCTTCTGCTCCTCGGTGCCCCAGCGCAGGATCGCGCTGCAGACGAGCGACGTCTGGACGCTGATGACCGTGCGCATGGCGGAGTCGCCGCGCCCGATCTCCTCGACGACGATGCCGTACGTGACGTAGTCGAGGCCGGCGCCGCCGTACTCCTTCGGGACGATCGCGCCGAGGTAGCCCTGGTCGGCGATCTTGCCCACGAGCTCGATGTCGAAGCGCTCGTCGCGGGCGTTCTGCCGGGCGCGCTCCCAGATCTCCTGGTCGGTGAACTCGCGGGCGGTCCGGCGGATGAGCGCCTGCTCGTCGGTGAGGGCGAAGTCCATGCGCTGGACCCTACTTCCGGCGCAGCCGCTCCAGGGCCGCTCGCTCGCCCGCGAACGCGGGCTCGGGCGCCTCGTCGAGCGCGAACCAGCGGCCGTCGAGGTGCTCGTCGGAGAGCCGCAGCTCGCCGCCGGTGACGCGGGCGGTGAACGCGACGTCGACCGTGTGGCGGGCGTCGTCGCCGTCGCCGTAGCGCGAGGCGTAGGTGCCGACGATCTCGCCCAGCTCGACGGTCAGCCCGATCTCCTCGGCGACCTCGCGCTCGATCGCCGCCTGCGGCGTCTCGCCGGCGTTCACGAAGCCGCCCGGGAAGTCCCAGCGGCCGCGGAACGGCTCGCGCGCCCGCTGGAGCATGAGCACGCGGCCCTGCTCGTCGCGCAGCAGCGCCATCGTCGTCACGGCCGGGTTGTCGTAGTGGACGAAGTGCCCGCTCGGGCAGGCCGGCCGCCCCGCCTCCTCGCCGCCGGCGAGCGGCTCGAGCGGGGCGGCGCAGAGGGGGCAGAAGCGGTAGGTCGTCACGCGTGCGATCAGGACGTCGCCGGTGCGGCCGCCTGCTCGGTCGTGGCAGCCCCGTCGGCCGCGGCCGGCTTCGGCGTCAGAGCGCAGGACCGGGCGACCAGCTCGCGATTCAGCTCGAGCCAGGCGCGCTGCGTGTGGAACGCGGCCCAGAGCTTCTTCTCGTGACCGCGAGTTCCCAGCAGGAGCTGCGCGACGATGCCAGCGCCGCACCAGCTCACGGCTGCGGCTGTGCTCATCACGGACGAAGCAGGCAGCTCCAGTGCCGCCAGGACGGTTGCGACGATGAGAGCGGAGCTCAACATGACCGTCCCGGTGACCACGTCAATGTTCCTGCGTTGCGACGTCCCGGCCTTGCGATAGCCGACGAGATAGCGGATCGACCACAGCAGTCCCAGGGACGCGACCGCGATCACCAGCAACAGCGGCTCCTGACGGAGGACGACGTACGCCAGCGACGCGAGCACGGCGATCAGCACGGCCGCCCCTCCCAGCCCTCCGTACTGCTCGGGCATCCGGCTCAGCACCTCCCGCCAGGTGGCGCACGCTCCGTCCCGTCCGCGCCGCGCCATCAGGTACCCCTCGCGGAGCCCCACGAGCATCGCCAGGCATTCGCATGGCACGAGCCACCAGAGCGCCGTGGTGTCCGTGGTGCGACTGGCGTCCGCGGGTTGCGCGACGAGGCTGATCGCGAGGACGGTCAGCGCGGGGACGGCAGTGAGGTAGATCACCTCGAACCCGATCCGGAAGATGGAGCCGAAGTAGAGCGCTCGGTTCCGGATCCCCGCCGGCATGACGGTGTCCAGCACGACGAAGTACGCGTTCTGCATCCGCAGGCCGTGAGGAGGCTCTTCGTTCCAGCGTTCGAGGACTCGATGCGGTTGTGCGGCCGCGTAGAGCTGCGACCGCCCGGAGGCGTCGACGAAGTACAGGAAGAGCCCTGCTGCGACGGCGAGCACGATGGCCACGACCGGATCGGGGGAGGGCGCACCGAGACCGAACGTGCCGCTCACGGCGACATAGAGCGCGATGACCAACGCACCCGGAATCGCGATGCGGATCCCTTCGTAGAACTCGAACCCCGAGGCGTTCAGCCGCTCCTCGCCCATCCCCGCTCCTAGAGCAGGGTGGCGGTCGGCAGGGCGGGAGCGGGCGCGTCCGCCAACACGCTGGCCAGCACGGGCTCGGCGCGACGCAGCCAGCGTGGGACCTTGACTCCGACCTCCGCCGCCGCCGCCAGCGCCGCCCGTCCGTCGGGAGTCGGGCCGGTCAGCGCGCGCCGGACGACGGAGACGCGTCCGTGCATCGCGAGCAACCTGAGGACGAGCCCCCAGCTCGGCGTTCCGATGAGCTCGTCGTGACGCCCTTCCAACGCTCTGACCGATTCGGGAGAGAGTCCGACGCGTGCCGCCAGCGGCGCGAGGCGACCGATCGACCACGCGTCGCCGCGCTCCACGGCCGTCACCAACGTCGCGTTGACGGCGGGCGCGAGGTCGTGCGTGTCGGCGAACTCCGCGAGGTAGGCGACCAAACGCGGGGCGTCCCAGGGCAGCGTCGACAGACCCGCGAGGGCGAACGGCACCGCGACATCGTCTCCCTGCTCCGCGAGACGGGGCAGGGCGAACCGAAGCTCGCGCCGCTTGCCGATCGGATCCGCCATCGCCTGAGCGAGCACGTCTCGGAGGCGAGAGCGCACGATCTCCGCCGAGTCTCGCTCCGGGTGGTAGACGCTCGCGAGGGTCCGGTGCTGCGTCTCGACCGCTTCCTCCGCGCGGATCGTCCGCGTCTTCGTCAAGCTCCGCGAGAGCCCGAGCGCCTGGAGCGCACGATCGAGCGACGCGATCGCGACCTCGGCCTGCGACGAGTCGTCGACGAAGATGCGGTAGTCGTCGACCCAGCGGCAGAAGGGACGGTCGACCTCAGCGTCCGCCGCTGACAACACGACGTTCGCGAGCATGCGCGCGTCCGCGTAGCCGGTCGGCAGGTGCTCGACGCCACTTCGCGACATCGCCGCCGCGACGTGCCGGAGGCTCGCCAGCTGAGCCTCCGTCGCCGAGTGCTCGAGCGAGCTGAGGACCCGGCTCCAGCTCGTGCTCCCGAAGAACGAGCGGACATCGGTGAGCACGACGAAGCGATGTCGGTCGGCGTGCTCCGCCACGGCCGAGCAGAACCGTCGCCAGTCGTCGGCGTAGCGACGTCCGGCGACCGCCCCCGCGCGATACCCGAACACGCCTGGATCCAGACGTGCGTCGATCGAGGCGCGGAGCGTCGCCGAAGCCCGATGCATCGCAAGGTGCCACGCCGGGTGCAGGACGCGCACCTCTCCATGACGTCCGTCGGGACGCGGCACACGCAGTCGTTGGGCGACGAACGAGGCCGTCGAAGCGTCTCCCCAGGACGCGAGGATCTCCAGGTCGGCCCAGGCGGCGACGTCGGGAGTCCAAGCCGAGCGAAGATCCTCCTGCAGGTCATCGACCGCGCCAGCTGCCAACGAGATCTCGAGGGGTCGCACGACCACGGGCGCGAATCTAGCGTGTGGGTCCGACGACACGATGAACACCGGCGTACCGATGCCACGCTCGGCGTCAGACCTCGTCCTGCGATGCTGTAGGCGCATGAGCACCCCCGAGGCCATCGTCGTCGGACTCGCCGGCGCGTTCTTCGTCGCCTGCCTGCTGCTCGGCGTGCTCTATCCCGGCACGGGGGCCAACCGGCTGCTCAAGCCCGTCCGCAAGGCCGAGGAGCCCGACGAGACCGCGGCGCTGCTGGCCGCCACGAACGCCAAGCGCGCGGCGAAGGGCAAGCCGCCGCTGAGCCGCGAGGACCTGGGGCTGTAGTGGCGCGCTTCCTGGTCGTGGGCGGCGGCTGCCGCGCGCTCGCCCTTGCCGACGAGCTGGGCCGGGACGGGCACGCGTTCCGGATGGCGTCGCGCGGGGCGGCGCGGCGGGACCAGATCGAGGCGGTCGGCGGCGAGTGCATCGACGCCGACCCGGACCGGATCGGCACGCTGCGCTACGCGCTCGACAACGTGACGATCCTCATGTGGCTGCTCGGCAACCTCGAGGCCGAGGAGCTGCACGGCTCGCGCTGGAAGATGATGCTCGAGCGCACGATCGACTCGACCGTGCGCGGCGTCGTCTACGAGCGCGGCAGCGACGCCGGCGAGGCGCTGACCCGCCAGATGGCCGAGTACAACGGCATCCCGTACGCGATCATCGACGCGGGGACCGAGCCGTGGGTGCCCGCCGCGCGCAGCGCGGTGGAAGGCCTCCTGCAGGCCTGAGTACAGTCGAGCCGTAGCCCACCTACTTCCGCTCCACCGAAGGAGGGTCACCGTGGCCGAGTACGCGAAGGACGTGCTCGTCGACACCCAGTGGGTCGAGGACCATCTCGACGACGACTCCATCCGGATCGTCGAGGTCGACGAGAACCCCGCGCTCTACGCCGAGGCGCACATTCCCGGGGCCATCGGGTTCGACTGGCGCAAGGACCTCCAGGACCAGGTCAAGCGCGACTTCCTCGGGCCCGAGGACTTCGGCCGGCTGTTCGGCGAGCGCGGCATCTCCGACGACCACACGATCGTGCTCTACGGCGACCGCAACAACTGGTTCGCCGCCTACACCTACTGGTACCTCAAGTACTACGGGCACGACGACGTCAAGCTCATGAACGGCCCGCGCGAGAAGTGGATCGCCGAGGGCCGGCCGACGACCGACGAGGTGCCGAGCCACCCGGCGGCGACCTTCACCGCCGCCGAGGGCGACCCGGCGATCCGCGCCATGCGCGACGAGGTCCTGCGGGCGCTCGACGACGGGCGCAAGCTCGTCGACGTCCGCTCGCCGCAGGAGTACTCCGGCGAGCTGATCGCGATGGCCGGCTACGAGCAGGAGGGCGCCCAGCGCGCGGGGCACATCCCCGGCGCCGCCTCCGTGCCGTGGGCGCAGGCGGTGCGCGAGGACGGCACCTTCAAGCCGCGGGAGGAGCTCGAGGAGCTCTACGGCGGCAAGGGCGTGCTGACCGGCGAGCCGATCATCGCCTACTGCCGCATCGGCGAGCGCTCCGCCCACACGTGGTTCGTGCTGCACGAGCTGCTCGGCCGCGACGACGTCAAGAACTACGACGGCTCGTGGACCGAGTGGGGCAACCTCGTCGGGGTGCCGATCGAGAAGGACGTCTAGGGCTCGCGCGTCGCGGTCAGCGCGGCGCAGTCGACGCCGAGGGCCGCCAGGCGGGCGCCCGCCTGGCGATCGCCCTCCTCGAGGCCCGGCCGGGCGGCGGCGAGCACCGCGGCCGCCGGCGATCCCCGGTCGAGCTGGTCGCGCACCGCACGCAGCCGCGCCGCCTGCCCGAGGAGCGCCCGCACCGCGCGCTCGTGCGGCTCGGCGAGCCGGCCGGGGGCCTGCAGCGGGCCGATCGCGCGCGCCGCGGCGTCCTCGCCGCAGCCGGCCGGCGCCGCGGCGACGGCGATCGCCCACGCCGCCGTCACGGCGCGGATGCGCGGCACGCTAGGCGTCCCCGGCGTCGAGGAGATGCCCGATGCGGTCCAGCAGGTCGCCGAGCATCCGCGCCGTGGCGCCCCAGATGAGGTGGTCGCCGACGACGTAGACGTCGGTGCGGAACGGCACGCCGCGGCGCAGCATCCGCTGGCGGGCGTAGCCGGCGCGCAGGTCGGCCAGCGACAGCTCCAGGACCTCGGCGACCTCGCGCGCGGAGATCTTCCACTCCCTGCCCGGCTCGATCAGGCCGACGAACGGATAGACGGCGTAGTTCGTCGCGATCGTCGGCGTCGGCTGCAGCGCGCCGACGAGCTCGACCTCCTCGCGCGGGAGGCCGATCTCCTCCTCGGCCTCGCGCAGCGCGGTGATCCGCAGATCGGTCTCGTCGTCGTCCTGGCGCCCGCCCGGGAACGAGATCTCGCCGGGGTGGCGCCGCAGGTCCTCGCGGCGCCGCGTGAACACGGCGTGCAGCCGGCCGCCCTTGACGTAGAGCGGCACGAGGACCGCCGCGTCGATGCGCCCGTGGACGTCGAGGGCCGCCGCCTCGGCCGGGTCGAGCAGAACCTCGGAGAGCTGTTGCGCGAGCGCCCGCAGACGCGCTCAGGCGGTCAGCTGGACGGTCTCGATGCGCTCCGAGAACATGACCTCGCCGTCGAGCGTCCGGTGCACCGGGCACTTCGCGGCGATCACCTTCAGGCGCTCGAGCTGCTCGTCCGAGAGGCCCTCCGGCACGCGGAGCACGAGGTCGAAGCGGGTCGGGCAGCCGCGCTCGGCGGGCTGGTACTGGCAGTCGACCTCGATCTCGCCGATGTCCCAGCCCTTGCGCTGCGCGTACATCTCCATCGTGATCGCCGTACACGACGCGAGCGACGCGGCGAGCAGCTCCTGGGGGCTCGGGGCGGTGTCCTCGCCGCCGGCGTCGCGCGGCTCGTCGGCGTTGAGGTGGTGATCGCGGATGTCGATCGTGTGCCGGAAGTTGCCGATGCGTCGTGCCGTCGCCCTCATGGGGGTCATCGTAGACCGTCGGCGAGGTCGCTACGCCAGCGGGTTGAACAGCAGCCCGGTCGGCAGCTTGGGGAAGAAGTACGTGCTCTTCGGCGGCATGGAGACGCCCGCCTCGGCGACCTCGCGCACCTGCTCGACGGGCGTCGGGCGCAGCACGAACGCCAGGTCGAACGTCCCCGACTCGACCAGCTCGCGCGCCTGCGTCGCGGTGCGGGCGTAGCCGAAGCGGTGCAGGTGCGAGATGTCGTCGTCGGTCAGCTCGAGCGGCCCCTTCAGCAGCAGCGCCTCGAGCACCGCCGCGTCGAGGCGGCGGTACGGCTCCGGCTGGTCGCCGAGCGCGCGGTCGGCGATCTCCTGGCCCTTGAGCGTGAGCCGGAACGGCTGCTTGAAGTGCGCGTCGATGTAGCCGAGCCGCAGCGGCGGCCCGTCGGCGCTGCCCGGGTCGAGGTCGTCGACCATCTCGATGTCGAAGTCGCGGCGCAGCGCGCTCGCCAGCGCCTCCTGCTGGGCGGGCGTGGTGTCCGACACGAGCCGGTGCGTGGGGAAGACGGTCAGGCCCGGGTCCTGCAGCGCGACGAGGCACATGAGGACGTAGCGGTGGTCGCCGTCGCCGCCGACCTCCTGGGCGTAGACGCGCGCGGTCTCGTAGCGGTGGTGGCCGTCGGCGATGAGCAGCTCGACGCCCTCGAGCGCGTGCGTGACGGTCTCGAGCGTCCCGGGGTCGCCGACGCGCCAGACGCGGTTCACCGTGCCCTCGTCGT
>DASTRJ010000127.1:0-21154 GCA_035761245.1 Capillimicrobium sp.
CAGCGACCAGATGAAGATGGCGCTGATGTCGACCTCCCACCACTTCATGCCGTGCCGGGCCGAGCGGGGGAACGCGTGGTGGTTGTTGTGCCACGCCTCGCCGAACGACAGCGGCGCCAGCCACGCCAGGTTGCGCGACTCGTCCTCGGTGACGTAGTCGCGGCGCCCGAAGAAGTGGCAGAGCGAGTTGATCGAGTACGTGACGTGGTGGACGACGAGCATCCGCACGAAGCCGCCCCAGAGCAGGCCGGTGAGGGCGGCCTCCCAGCTGCCGCCGAGCACCCCGCCGAGCGCCATCGGCAGCACCAGCGAGAGCGCCGCCCACAGCAGGAACGTGCGGTCGATGAACGCGATCAGCGGATCGCGCAGCAGGTCAGGGGCGTAGCGCCGCTTGTTGCCGCGGTGCGTGTGGATGAACAGCCAGCCCATGTGGGCGTGGAACAGGCCGCGGAGCGCGCCCTTGAGCCCGTGGCCGTGGTCGACGTGCGGGCTGTGCGGGTCGCCCGGCTGGTCGGAGAAGACGTGGTGCTTGCGGTGGTCGGCCACCCACGAGGTGATCGGCCCCTCGATCGCGGCCGAGCCGAGGATCGCCAGCGTCGCCCGCACCGCTGGCGTCGTCTTGAAGCTGCGGTGGGTGAAGAGACGGTGGAACCCGACGGTGACGCCGAGGCCGGTGAGCACGTACATCGCGACGAAGATCGCCACGTCGCGCCAGTGCAGCCACCCGCCCCACGCCTGCCAGCCGACGAAGACCAGCGAGACGACGGGAAGGCCGGTGACGAAACCGGTGATGATCCGGTCGCGAGTCTCGTTCGCGACCGGTTCGACGTCGCCCAGGTCGGGCGACGCCGAACCGGCGCCCGTCAAAGCGTCTGGACGTTGACGGCCTTCGGGCCCTTCGGGCCCGCCTCCGAGTCGAACGAGACTCGGGCACCCTCGGCGAGGGTGCGGAAGCCGTCGGAGACGATGCCCGTGTGGTGGACGAACAGGTCCTTGCCCGGCTCATCCGGCGAGATGAACCCGAACCCCTTGTCGTCGTTGAACCACTTCACGGTTCCGGTGGCCATGGATCCTCCACGGTCATGTGCTGCGATCGCGGAGATACTCTGCGGGCGCTGGCACGGCGTTTGCCGGGCTTCTTCATCCCGGCCTGTCGCCGCGAACCGTAGCGGGTTGCTCGCCGTTAGACGAGTGAGACCGCCGTCCCGCCTATGAAGCCGTCACCGGAGACGATGTCGTCCACGATCTCCTGGGGCACCGGCCCGTCGGTCGTGACCACCATCACCGCCTCGCGGGCGTCGCCGTCCGGGTCGTGCCCGACGGCCGCCGAGTCGATGTTGATGCCGTGCTCGCCGAAGCACGTGCCGACGCGGCCGATCATGCCGGGACGGTCCTCGTAGCGGAAGAACGCGACGTGGTCGGTCAGCTGCAGGTTGAAGCGCTGGCCGTAGGCCTCGAGCAGGTGCGGGCGGTTGCGGCGGCCGACGACCGTGCCGACGACGCGCACGCCGTCGACCGTGACGCGGACGAGGTCGCTGAAGTCGCGCGCGGTGGTCCGCTTCGACTCGGTGACCTCGATGCCGCGCTCGGCGGCGAGCGTCGGCGCGTTCACCATGTTGACGTCGTCCTCGGTGTGGCCCGACAGCGCGCCGAGCAGCACGGAGAGCACGAGCGGCCGGGTGTCGCGCTCCGCGATCCGGCCGAGCAGCTCGACCTGGAGCGTCCCGAGGCCGCCGGCGGCGGCGACCGCGATCTTGCCCAGCGAGCGCGACAGCGGCAGGAACGGCCCGAGCACCTCGAGGTCCTCGGCGGCGACGGCCGGCACGTTGACCGCGGTGGTCACCGAGCCGCCCGTCAGCGCGGCGATGACCTGCTCGGCCGCCTGGTAGCCGGCGCGGTCGGTCGCCTCGGCGGTCGACGCGCCGAGGTGCGGCGTCACCACGACGTTCGGATAGCCGAACAGCGGATGCTCGGTGATCGGCTCGCTGCGGAAGACGTCGAGCGCCGCGCCGGCCACCTTGCCGGCGTCGAGCGCCGCCTTCAGCGCCTCGTCGTCGACGAGCGGCCCGCGCGCGACGTTGAGGATCCGGACGCCGTCCTTCATCTTCGCGAAGGCCTCGGCGTTCAGGAAGCTCTCGGTCTCGGGCGTCTTCGGGAGGTGGATCGTGATGAAGTCGGCGACCGCGTAGACCGCGTCGGGCGAGTCGGCCTTCTCGACGCCGAGGTCGCGGTAGCGATCCTCGCCGACGAACGGGTCGTACGCGATGACGCGCATGCCGAAGCCGTGCGCCCGCTGGGCGACGAGCTGGCCGATGCGGCCGAAGCCGAGGATGCCGAGCGTCTTGTCCATCAGCTCGACGCCCGAGAACTTCGAGCGGTCCCAGCGGCCGTCGACGAGGCTCGCGTGCGCCTGCGGCACGTTGCGCGCCAGCGCGAGCAGCAGCGCCATCGTGTGCTCGGCGGCGGTGACGACGTTCGACTGCGGCGCGTTGGCGACGACGATCCCGCGCTTGGTGGCGGCCTCGACGTCGACGTTGTCGACCCCGACGCCGGCGCGCCCGATCGCCTTCAGGTTCGTCGCCCGGTCGATCACCTCGGCGGTGACCTGCGTGGCCGAGCGGATGACGAGGCCGTCGTAGTCGGCGATGTGCTCGAGGTGCTCGGCGCCCTCGTCGACGTCGAAGTGCCGCTTGAGCAGCTCGACGCCGGACGCCCCGATCTTCTCCGCGACCAGGACCCGCATCACGCGCGCTCCACGACGTAGTCGATGCAGGCGGTGAGCGCCTCGACGTCGGCCGGGTCGATGGCCGGGAACATGCCGACGCGCAGCTGGTTGCGCCCGAGCTTGCGGTACGGCTCGACGTCGACGATGCCGTTGGCGCGCAGCGTCGCCGCGACGGCGGCGGCGTCGACCGACTCTTCGAAGTCGATCGTCCCGACGACGAGCGAGCGCTTGGCCGGGTCGGCGACGAACGGCGTCGTGTAGGAGGTCCGCTCCGCCCAGTCGTAGAGCGTGCTCGACGAGGCGCTCGTGCGCTCGACGCAGAAGCCGAGCCCGCCGTTGGCGAGCATCCACTCGACCTGCTCGGCGAGCAGGATCAGCGTGCCGACCGCGGGGGTGTTGTACGTCTGGTCCTTGCGCGAGTTGTCGAGCGCCGTCGTGAGCGACAGGAACTCGGGGATCCAGCGGTCGCTCGCGCCGATCTCCTCGATCCGCGCGACGGCCGCGGGGCTCAGCAGCGCGAGCCAGAGCCCGCCGTCGGCGGCGAAGCACTTCTGCGGGGCGAAGTAGTAGACGTCGGCCTGCGACGCGTCGACCGGCAGGCCGCCGGCGGCCGAGGTCGCGTCGATGAGGACGAGCCCGTCGCCGACGCGCTCGACCGGCACCATGACGCCCGTGGACGTCTCGTTGTGGGCCCACGCGACGACGTCGGCCTCCCCCGCGTCGACGCTCGCCGGGGCCGGCGCGTCACCGGGCTCGGCGGAGACGACGATCGAGTCCTGCAGGAACGGCGCCGCGCCGGTCGCCTTCGCGAACTTCGAGGAGAACTCGCCGTAGGTCAGGTGCAGGGCGCGGTCGCGCACGAGGCCGAACGTGGCGGCGTCCCAGAAGGCGGTGGTGCCGCCGTTGCCGAGCGCGACCTCGTAGCCGTCGGGCAGCGAGAAGAGCTCGGCGAGGCCGGAGCGGACGCGGCCGACGAGCTGCTTGACCGGCTTCTGCCGGTGCGAGGTGCCCATCAGGGCGGCGCTCTCGCCGGTCAGCGCGGCGAGCTGCTCGGGGCGGACCTTCGACGGGCCGCAGCCGAAGCGGCCGTCGGCGGGTCGCAGGTCGGCAGGGATCTCCAGGGTGGTGGCGTTCTCGGGCATCGTGTTGGTCGGCGTCCAGAGGGTCGAACGGCGGACGTGGTGCCCAGGCGCGCGGCGGGACAGATCGCCGCTCCCCGGTGGTGCTCCACCCGAACGCCAGTCGCGACGACGGAGGCGAGTGTAGCGGTCGAGGTCTGCCGACGGCTCCCCGGTCGGGGCCCGGCCGCGGCGCCGTCAGTCCCAGGTCCAGCTGCTGTCCCAGGCGCCGTCGGCCGCCACGACGAGGGCGATCCACGCCGCGAGCGCGAGCGCCCCGAGGACCGTCCCGACGATGCCGGTGACGAAGCCGGCCTGGGCCATTCCGCGCTCGCCCGGGCGCTGCTTGGCCTTGTGGCCGAAGATCCACCCGAGGAGCGAGCACGGCACGCTGAGGAAGCTGAGCACCCCGAACGTCAGCACGAGCAGCGCGAGGCCGACGATCGACAGCGACAGCGACGCGACGGCCATGCCGTTGGACGGGTCGCCCGCCGCCGGGGCCGCCCCGGCGTGGTGCTGCCGCTGCGGCGGGCCGGGGTCGACCGGCGCGTCGCTGCGCGGCGGCTGCGGCGGCTGCGGCGGCGGCGTGGCCGGGAGGCCGGCCACGCCGTAGTGCGGCGGGTTCGCCGTCGGCGGCTCGAAGCGCGGCCGGTCGTCCTCCGCCACGCGATCGCCCTAGAAGTCGGGGTTGATCCAGTCCATCTTCGACCGCAGCTCCTTGCCGGTCGACTCGATCTGCGAGGCGGCCTGCTCGGAGCGCATGCGCAGGAAGTTCTCCTGCCCGGCGCGGTTCTCCGCGATCCACTCGCGGGCGAAGTCGCCGTTCTGGATCTCCTCGAGGATCTTGCGCATGTTCGCGCGCGTCTCGTCGGTGATGACGCGCCTGCCGCGCGTGTAGTCGCCGTACTCGGCCGTGTTCGAGATCGAGTACCGCATGCCGGCGAGGCCCTTCTCGTACATGAGGTCCACGATGAGCTTGAGCTCGTGGAGGCACTCGAAGTACGCCATCTGCGGGTCGTAGCCGGCCTCGACGAGCGTGTCGAAGCCCGCCTGGACGAGCTCGGAGGCGCCGCCGCACAGCACGGCCTGCTCGCCGAACAGGTCGGTCTCCGTCTCGTCCTTGAAGGTCGTCTCGATCACGCCGCCGCGCGTACAGCCGATGCCCTTGGCGTACGCGAGCGCGAGCGCCTTGGCGTTGCCCGTGGCGTCCTGGGCGACCGCGATCAGGCCGGGGACGCCGGAGCCCTCGAGGTACTGGCGGCGGACGAGGTGGCCCGGGCCCTTCGGCGCGGCCAGCGCGACGTCGACGCCCGCCGGCGGCTCGATCTCGCCGTAGTGGACCGAGAAGCCGTGCCCGAACATGAGCAGGTTGCCCGGGGCGATCCCGTCGCGCACCTGCGACTCGTAGATCTCGCGGTGGCGCTCGTCGGGGACGAGCAGCATCACGATGTCGCCGCGGCTGGCGGCGTCGGGCACGTCGAGGACCTCGAGGCCGCCCTCCTTCGCCTGGGCGACCGACGCGGAGTCCGGGCGCAGGCCGACGACGACGTCCACCCCGCTGTCCTTGAGGTTCAGCGCGTGGGCATGGCCCTGCGAGCCGAAGCCGATGATGGCGACGGTCTTGCCGTCGAGGAGCGAGAGGTCAGCGTCGTCGTCGTAATACATAGGACGCCGGAGCGTACCGGTCGGCGCTCACGCCTCGGCGCTCGCGACGTGGCTGGCGGCCGGGAAGACCACCTCGCCGCCGTCGCGGACGTACTCGGCGGCGGCGGCCTGCGCGGCCTCCATCACCTCGTCGCGCTGCGCGGGGTCGGCCGCGGCCAGCGCGACGCGCAGCGTCGGCGAGACGTCGATCTGCGCGTCCCACCAGTCGTCGAGGCTCGGGAAGGCGAGCGTGAACGACACCGTGTCGAGCGTCACGTCGACGAAGCCGGCGTCTTCGAGGCGCTCACCGATCGCCGCTCGCTCGCGCCACGCGAACTGCCCGGGCGCCGCGGGATCCGGCGCCTCGGCCAGTCCGCCCTCGACCAGCGCGCGACCGATCAGCGCCGACCACGGGTTCGCCTCCGGCCCGTCCCACGCGGCGAGCGCCACGCGCCCGCCGGGACGCAGCACCCGCCGCGTCTCGCGCAGCGCCGCGCCGGGATCGGCGAGCAGCATGTAGCCCCAGCGGCAGGCGACGCCGTCGACCGACGCGGCCGGGAGGTCGATCCACTCGGCCTCCATCGCGCGAGCCTCGACCACGTCGGCGAGCCCGCGGGCCTCGGCGCGCGCCTTCGCCGCCTCGACCATCGGCTCGGCGCCGTCGGTGATGACGACCGTGCCGCCCGGCTTGACGCGCTCGGCGAGCAGCAGGCCGACGTCGCCCGGGCCGGAGGCGAGCTCCAGCAGCCGTGCGCCGGGGCGGGGCTCGAGCGCGTCGGCCATCCACTGCGAGACCGGGCGCGTGGCCGGCTCCCAGCGCTCGGCATGGGCGGCCCACCCCTCGGCCGCGCGCTCCCACGCCTCGCGCGTGCGCTGGCGGTAGACCTCCGGATCCTCCATGGCGCGCAACCTACAGCGCGCGGCGGAGGAGCTTCCCGGAGCGGGTGCGCGGGAGCGCGTCGGCAAACGCGATCGCCTTCGGGACCTTGAAGCCGGCGAGCCGTGCCGCGGCGTGCGCGCGCAGCTCCTCGGCCGTCGCCTGCGCGCCGGGCCGCAGCACGATCGTCGCGACGACCGCCTCGCCCCATTCCGGATCCGGGCGAGCGTGGACGGCGGCCTCGGCGACGGCCGGGTGCTCCGCGAGCACCGCCTCGACCTCGGTCGGGGCGACGTTCTCGCCGCCGGTGACGATCGTGTCCGCCTTGCGGCCGACGACGTGCAGGTGCCCGCGCTCGTCGAGGCGCCCCAGATCGCCGGTGTGCAGGACGCCGCCGCCCGCCACGGTGGGGCCGCTGACGAGGATCTCGCCGTCATGCGCGATCTCGACCCGCGTGCAGAACAGCGGCGGGCCGCCGGTGGTGACCTGAGAGCACGCCTCCGTCAGCCCGTACGTCTCCGTGACCGGCACGCCGGCATCGCGGGCGCGGCGCGCGAGCGCCGGCGGGATCGGCGCGCCGCCGAGCAGCACCGTGCGCAGGCGCGGCGGCTCGCGCAGGCCGGCGTCCAGCACGCGCGCGAGCGTCGTGGGCACGAGGCTGACGAGCGTCGCGTCGGCCAGCGCCGCCACCACGCGCTCGGTGTCCCACCGCTCGTGGACGATCGCGGTCGTGCCGTAGATCGCGCTGCGCACGACGATGCTCAGGCCGCCCACGTGCGTGAGCGGCAGCGGGCACAGCCAGCGCTCGTGCGGGTCGACGCCGAGCGCGACGCCGGACCCCAGCGCGCTCCACAGCCAGTTGCCGAACGTCAGCTCGACCGGCTTGGGCGCGCCGGTCGACCCGCTCGTGTGGATGATGGCCGCGGGCGCGTCGAGGTCGTGCGTGCCGGCGAGCGGCGCGGGGTCGCCGCCGGCGAGTGGCTCCTCCACCACCACCCGGCAGCCGCGCTGGACGTGCGCCCGCTCGTCGCTGCCCAGCCGCAGGTCGACCGGCACCGCGACCGCACCCGCGCCCCAGACGGCGTGCAGCGCGACGACGAAGTCCGTGCCCGGCGGCAGCGCGATGCCCACGAGGTCGCCGGCGGCGACGCCACGCTCGCGCAGGACCCCGCAGGCGCGCGCCGCCGCGGCACGCAATTGCGCGTACGAGACGCCGTTGACCGCCTCGCGATCGGGCCGCGTGCGGGCCGCGCGCTCCAACCATCCCTCGACCAGCATCCGAGCGACGCTAGCGGTGGACGGCCTGTACCGGTTAGGGTCTCCGCCGAACAGGGGTGTTTCCGGACCAAGGGGCTCGCAGTGGTGCGCAAGGTGGTTGGATCGGCGGTGGCATGCGCGGTGCTCGCGCTGCCGGGCAGCGCGGCGGCGGCGGGCGCCGGCCCGGGTCTCGGCGACCCGTTCTTCACGCTCGAGAAGCTCGTCAGCGGCGCCACCTCCAACCCGGACGTCCTCGTCGACGCCGGCGGCGCGGCGACGGTCGCGTTCAACAACTACGCGGTGCCCTCCGGCACGATCCACGTCTGCTCGGTGCCCTTCGCGGCGACCTCCTGCGCGCGCACGACCAACGTCGTGCCGGGTCCTGACGGCGCCGGCGTGCCGGTGCTGGCCCGCACGGCCGCGGGCGCGCTGCTGCTGTCCAACGGCACGGCGAACTACACCGAGCTCTTCACGTCGACCGACGACGGGGCGACGTTCGGGCCGGGCGTGCGGATCTCGAGCTACACGAACGCCGAGGCGGTGCTGCCGCTGCCGGACGGCAACCTGCTGCTCGTCGGCCGCGGCAACGACGCCGACGCCAACGCCATGCACGTCGTCGTGGTGCCGCCGGACGGCAGCGGGGTCGGCACGCCGGGCTGGCGCTTCCGCGGCGGGCTGCCCGGAGCGAGCCGCGGCGTCGCGTACAACGGCGGGCGCTACGTCGTCTCGAGCGCCTCGTTCGTGTCGAGCGCCACCACCGACGTGCAGGCCGACTACGCCGTCTACTCCGGGTCGGGCAACCCGAACGACATCGCGAGCTGGACGACCGGCTCGCTGCCGGCCTTCGACAGCACCGACGCGCCCAACCTCGCCGACGGGCCGGCCGGCGTCGTGATGGTCGGCCTCGACGACGACGGCCACGTGATCGCCTCGAAGCTCTCGGGCAGCGCGTTCGGCGCGCCGGTCCGCGTCGGCGATCGCGCCGGCAAGGCGTACCTGCCGAACGTCAGCCAGGACTCGACCGGCCGCATCACCGCGGTGTGGCAGGTCAACGACGTCGGGCTGCGCTCCTCGACCTCGTTCGACGGCATCCACTGGAGCGCACCGCGGACGCTCAACCCCGACCGCGAGTTCGACACCGACGTGGCAACCGCGCCGAACGGCACCGGCCTCGCCGTCACGCGCGGCGCCGGGGCGTACCTGGCGACCCGCGTCTACGCCGGCGTGACGCTCACGCTCGCGCCCGACAAGCAGACGATCGTGCGCGGCGCGGTCGCCGAGCTGCAGGCGAAGCTGGTCGACGAGCACGGCGACCCCATCTCCGGGGCGGAGGTCGCGCTGCACAAGGGCAAGACGACGCTCGCGACGTCGAAGACCGGCGGCGACGGCACCGTGGTGTTCGAGGTGCAGCCGAAGCGGACGACCCGCTACAGGGCCTCGTACGCCGGCACCGAGGTCCGCGCCTCGTACGTGACGGGCAAGTCCAAGGTGAAGGTCAAGAGGCCGAAGAAGCCCAAGAAGTAGCCTCCGGGCGCATGTCAGTCACCTGGACCCCGGCCGCCGAGTACGAGGACATCAAGTACGAGCTGAGCGGCGACGGCATCGCCAAGATCACGATCAACCGCCCCGAGGTCCGCAACGCGTTCCGACCGCAGACCGTCATCGAGCTGTCGGACGCGTTCGAGCGGGCACGCGAGGACACGTCCGTCGGCGTGATCGTGCTCACCGGCGAGGGTGAGCTGGCGTTCTGCTCCGGCGGCGACCAGCGCGTCCGCGGCGACACCGGCTACCTGACCGAGCCGGGCAAGCCCGCCGCGGTCGGGCGCTTCCACGTGACCGACCTGCACGTGCAGATTCGCCGGCTGCCGAAGCCCGTCGTCGCCATGGTCGCCGGCTACGCGGTGGGAGGCGGCCACGTGCTGCACCTCGTCTGCGACCTCACGATCGCCGCCGACAACGCCCGCTTCGGCCAGACCGGCCCGCGGGTCGGCTCGTGGGACGGCGGCTACGGCGCCAGCCTGCTCGCCGCGCAGGTCGGCCAGAAGCGCGCGAAGGAGTTCTGGCTGCTGTGCCGCCAGTACGACGCGCAGCAGGCGCTCGACATGGGGCTCGTCAACGCGGTCGTCCCGCTCGAGCGGCTCGAGGAGGAGACGGTGCAGTGGTGCCGGGAGATGCTCGCCCTCTCCCCCTTCGCCCTGCGGCTCGTGAAGTCGAGCTTCAACGCGCACGAGGACGGCTACGCGGGCATCCAGCAGCTCGCCCACGACGCCAACCTGCTGTTCTACGGCTCCGAGGAGGCGGCGGAGGGCCGCGAGGCCTACAAGGCCAAGCGCAAGCCCGACTTCTCGAAGTTCCCCCGGCGCCCCTGATGCGGATCTGGCTCATGGCCGCCCGGCTGCGGACGCTGCCTGCGGCCATCGCGCCCGTCCTCGTCGGCACGGCGCTCGCCGGGCACGACGGCGAGTTCGACGTGTTCGCGTTCCTCGCCGCGCTGCTCGGCGCGCTCTTCATCCAGGTCGGGACGAACCTGTCGAACGACTACTCCGACGCGCGCCGGGGCGCCGACACCGAGGACCGCCTCGGGCCGGTCCGCGTCACCGCCGGAGGCCTGGTGCCGCCCAAGCAGGTGCTGGTGGCGACGTACGTCACCTTCGGCCTGGCGGTGCTGTGCGGGATCTACCTCATCGTCAAGGCCGGGCCCGTGCTGCTGCTGATCGGGGCGGCGTCGATCCTGGCGGGCGTCCTGTACACCGGCGGCCCGCGGCCGTACGGCTACGAGGGCCTCGGCGAGGTGTTCGTGTTCCTGTTCTTCGGCGTGGTCGCCGTGACCGGCTCGTACTTCGTGCAGGTCGAGTCGCTCGTCTGGCAGGCGTTCGTGGCGGCGATCCCGGTCGGCCTGATCGCCTCCGCGATCCTCGTGGTCAACAACGTCCGCGACCTGGAGACCGACCGGCGCGCCGGCAAGAAGACGCTCGCGGTCCGCATGGGCCGCGAGCGAACGCGGGTGCTCTACGCCGCCATGCTGGCGCTGGCGTACGTCGCGCTCGTGCCGCTCGTGGCCGGGCTCTCGCCGTGGGTGCTGCTGCCGCTGATCACCGTGCCGATCGCGCTGCGGCTGACGGCGATCGTGCGCCGCCGGACCGACGGCCCGTCGCTCAACGAGGCGCTCGCCGGCACCGGGATGCTGCAGCTCGCCTTCTGCGTGCTGCTCGCCGGCGGCATGCTGCTGTCGTGACGCGGCGATGAGGGTCGAGGTCCGCCGCCGGGTGCTCCGGCTCCGCGAGCCGCTGCGGGCGGCCTGGGGCGAGCTGCGCGAGCGGACCGTCCTCGAGCTCGAGGTCGAGGGCTCCGACGGCGCCGTCGGCGTCGGCGAGGCGGCGCCGCTGGAGCCCTACGACGGCGTGTCGCTCGCGCGCTGCGAGGCGGCGCTCGGCGTGCTCGCGGACCTCCTGCGCCGCGAGGGCGACCGCCTCGAGGGCGGCGCGCTGCTCGACGCGTGCCGCGCGGCCGCCGACCTGCCACAGGCGCTGGCGGCGGTCGACCTGGCGCTGTGGGACCGCGCCGGACGCCGGGCCGGCCGCCCGGTCGCCGCGCTGCTCGCCGACGCGCCGCTGCCCGCGGTGGCGGTGAACGCGACGATCGGGGCGCTCGACCGGGCCGGCGCCGCGACCGCCGCGGCGCGCGCGGCGGCGGCGGGGTTCGGCTGCGTGAAGGTGAAGGTCGGCGTGGGCGACGACGCGGGCCGCGTGGCGGCCGTGCGCGCGGCGGCGGGGCCGGCGATGGCCCTGCGGCTCGACGCGAACGGGGCCTGGACGGTCGACGAGGCGGTCCGGATGATCGAGGTGCTGGCGCCGGCCGGCCTGGAGCTGGTGGAGGAGCCGGTGCACGGCGTCGAGGCGATGCAGACTGTGCGCGAGCGGGTTCCGGTGCGGGTGGCGCTCGACGAGACCGCCGACGCGCCCGGGGCGCTGACCGCGCGCGTGGCCGACGCGGTGTGCCTGAAGGTGTCGCGCGCGGGCGGCATCGCCGCCCTGCTCGCGCAGGCGTCGCTCGTGCGCGCGACCGGCGCGGACGTGTACCTGGCGTCGACCTACGACGGGCCGCGGGGCGTGGCGGCGGCGCTCCACGCCGCGGCGGCGCTGCGCGTGGAGCTCCCGTGCGGGCTGGCGACGCTCGGCGCCTTCGAGGACGTCGGCGTCCTGCCGGTCGCCGACGGCGCGATCGCCGTGCCGGACGCGCCCGGGCTCGGCGTCTGAGGCGCCGATCAGCTGGCGAGCGAGGCGCGCAGCGCGAGGACGCGGCGCGCGCTGGCCTCGATCGCGTCGCGGTCGAGCTTGCCCTGGCGCGCCGCCTCGAGCAGCCCGGCGTAGGCGCGGCGGCCGGTGGCCAGGTCCTTGGCGAAGAGCGGGAGGTCGACGCCCGCGCTCGCGGCGTAGTACGCGAGCTGGGCGGGCGTGCCGAACCGCGCGACGGCGGGGCTCTGGAGATCGTCGGTGATCGTCACGCCGTCGAAGCCGAGCCGGCCGCGCAGCTCGCCGACCACCCAGCGGCGGCTGAAGGCGGCCGGGCGCGGGTCGAGCGCGGGATAGACGGCCGTCGAGAGCATCACGAGCCGCACGTCGCCCGGCGGATCCTCGTACGGCCGCAGGTCCACGCGCCGCAGCGTGGCCAGCGGCAGCTCGACGCGGGCCGGGGCGTCGTCGGTGTTGACCGTCGCCGCGCCGAACCCGGGGAAGTGCTTGTAGGTCGCCGCGACGCCCGCGTCGCCGAGCCCGGTCGCGAACGCGGCGCCGAGCTCGCTCACCCGCGCGGGATCGCGGCCGTAGAGGCGCCCTTCGCGCTCGAGCGCGGCGCCGCGGCGGCCGACGTCGACGACCGGCGCAAGGTCGACGTTGATCCCGGCGCCGCGCAGGCTCCGCCCGGCGGCGCGCCCGTTGGCGCGCGCGGCGGCGGCGGCCGGCGTGGCGGCGGCGCTCTGCTCGGGCGCGCCCGGCAAGCGTCGCACCGGCCCGCCCTCCTGGTCGACCATGACGAGCAGCGGCTCGTCGACGGCGGCCGGCCGCGGGATCCGCTGCAGCCCGGCCACGGTCCGGCGGACCTGCGCCACCGAGCGCACGTTGCGGGCGAAGAGGATCACGCCGGCGGCCTCGCCACGGCGGATGGCGGTGCGCAGGGCCGGTGGCGGCCGGAGGCCGTCGTAGGCGTAGACCATCCGCTGCCCGAGCGCCTGGCGCAGCGGCAGCGGGTCGGGGTCGCCCGCCTGGTCGCCGCCGAACGGCAGCGCGGCGACGACGGCGGCGAGCAGGGCGGCGGCGGACACGACGGCGACCACCGTAGCCGCGCGCCGGCCGCGCGGGGTGAGCGCCAGGCCTGCCATCGCACGGGATTCTGGCGGCGTGTCGCGTCCGACGCCCGCCCGGCGGGCACCAGGCGCGGCACGTCGCCCTAGCGCAGGCGCTTGAGCGCGTGGACCGTCGCGGCGCCGCCCGCGAGCGTGGCGAGCAGCGGGATCGGCAGGCAGCAGCCGCCGACCTGGACCCGCCCGCCGCCCCGCGTGCGGGTCGAGTAGCTCGGGAACAGGCCGAACATGCGGAAGCCCGAGCGCTGCGGCGGGCGGCGGTAGGCGAACGGCGGGCGCGGGCCGAGGCCGAACGTGCTGCGGCGGTAGGGCGATCGGCGGCGGGGCGGTCGTGACGAGAAGCGCATCGGACGCGATTGCCCCGGTGCGCCGCCGCTCACACGCGACGTGCCGGCAGTTCTGCCCGGACAGCGAGCACGATCGACGGCACGTGCCCCGTCAAATCGCGCGCAACGCGTCGGCGACCGCCGCGGGCGCCTCGAGCGGGAGGCCATGGCCGGCGCCGGCGACGACGACGAGCCGCGCGCCGGGCAGCCCCGCCGCGAGCCGGTCGCCGATGGCGCGGAACTTCGCGTCGCGCTCGCCCACCACGACGACCGCCGGCATCGCGAGCTCGCCGAGCCGGCCCCACACCGGCTCCATCGCGCCGGTCCCGAAGCCGCGCAGGGAAGCGGCCAGCCCCGCCGGGTCCTGCGTCAGCCGCTCGCGCTGCGCCGCCTCGCGCACCGCGGCGGGCTGCCCGTCCCACAGCGGCAGGGCGGCCCATCGCTCCGCGAACGCCTCGATGCCGTCGCGCTCGATGTCGTCCGCGAGGCGGTCGTCGGCGGCGCGGCGGGCCGCGCGCTCCGCGCCGTCGTCGAGCCCGGCCGTCGTCGAGACGAGGCCGAGCCCGGCGACCCGCTCGGGGGCGGCGAGCGCGACGTGCAGCGCCAGCCGGCCGCCCATCGAGTAGCCGGCGAGCGAGAAGCGGCCGGGCGGCGCGAGCGCGAGGACGTCGGTCACGAGCGCCGCCGTGTCGATCGGCCGGGCCGCGCGCGCGGCGCCGTGGCCGCGCAGGTCCGGCGCGACGACGGGCCGGTCGCCGACCGCCGCACGCACGCCCGCCCACGACGCGCCCGTCTGGGTGAAGCCGTGCAGCAGGACGAGCGGCGTGAGCATCCCGGCATCCTCGCGCGTACTCTCCGTCGGCGCCGTGACCCCCACCACCGACAGCTACCTGCTGCTGCGCGCCTTCGTCGACGAGCTCGTGCGCTCCGGGGTCGCGCACGCCGTCACCTCTCCCGGCTCGCGCTCCACGCCGCTCGTCCTCAGCCTCGTGCGCGACGGGCGGCTGCGCTGCCACTCCCAGATCGACGAGCGCGCCGCGGCGTTCTACGCGCTCGGCATCGCGAAGTCGACCCGGCGCCCCGTCGTGCTCGCGTGCACGTCGGGCACCGCGGCCGCCGAGTACCTGCCGGCGGTGATCGAGGCGCACGAGGCCGGCGTGCCGCTGATCGTCCTGACCGCCGACCGGCCGCCGGAGCTGCGCGACGTCGGCGCGGGCCAGACGATCGACCAGCTCAAGCTCTACGGCACGAACGTGCGCTGGTTCGTCGACCTCGGCATCCACGAGGCGACCGCCGGCCGCCTGCGGTGGGCGCGCGCGCACGCCTGCCGCGTCGTCCACGCCGCGACGGGCGCCTCCGGCCGGCCGGGGCCGGTCCACGTCAACGTCCCGCTGCGCGAGCCGCTCGTGCCCGACGAGCCGCTCGGCGACGATCCGCTGCCCGGGCGCCCGGACGGCGCGCCGTGGCTGGCGCGGCCGGCGGCCACCGCGTCGCTGAGCGCCGAGGAGCTGCTCGTGGCGCTCGACGCCGCGGAGCGCCCGCTGCTCGTCGCCGGCCGCGCCGAGCAGGACCCTGCGCTCCCGGCGGCCGTGGCCGGCTTCGCCGCCGCGGCCGGCGTGCCGCTGCTCGCCGATCCCCTGTCGAACGCGCGGCGCGGCGCGCAGGCGATCGCGCACTACGACGCGCTGCTGCGCGACGAGAGCTTCGCGCGCGGCATGCGCCCGGATCTCGTCGTCCGCGTCGGCGACCTGCCGACCTCCAAGCCGCTGCGGCTGTGGCTCGCCGCGCTCGCCGACGGCGTGCCGCAGCTCGCCTTCGACCCCGAGGCCGTCTGGCACGACCCGCACGGCGTGCTGTCGGCCGTGCTGCCGGGCGATCCGGCGGCGACGCTGCGGGTCGCCGCGCCCGGCGCGGACGAGCGGCCGCCGGCGTGGTCGGACAGCTGGCGCGACGCCGACCGCGCCGCCGCGGAGGCCATCGACGCGGTGCTCGGCGACGAGGCGCTCTCCGAGCCGCTCGTCGCGCGGACCCTGACCGCCACGCTCGCCCCCGGCCACGTGCTCTTCGTCGCCTCGTCCATGCCGGTGCGCGACCTCGAGACGTTCGCCCCCGTGCGCGAGCCCGGCCCGACCGTGCTGTGCAACCGCGGCGCCAACGGCATCGACGGCACCGTCGCGAGCGCGCTGGGCGTCGCGGCGACCGGCGCCCCGACGACGCTGCTCATCGGCGACGTCGCCCTCGCCTACGACCATGCCGCGCTGCTCGCCGTCGGCCGCCTCGGCCTCGACCTCACGATCGTGCTGCTCGACAACGGCGGCGGAGGGATCTTCGACTTCCTGCCGGTCAGCGGCGAGACCGACGCCTTCGAGGAGCACGTCGCCACGCCGCCCGGCCTCGACGCCGAGCGGATCGCCGCGCTCTACGGCCTCGCCTACGAGCGCGCGGAGACCACCGGCGACCTGCGCGCCGCGCTCGGCCGCGGCGGCGCCCGGCTCGTCCACGTCCGCACCGACCGCGCCGAGAACGTCGCGCTGCACCGGCGCGTCTGGGACGCCGTGTCGCGGGCGCTCGAGGGCTAGACCGACAGCACCGGCAGCAGCGCCTGGAGCTTGACCTCGGTCTCGGCCAGCTCGGCCCGCGGATCCGAGTCGGCGACCACGCCGACGCCCGCGAAGCAGCGCGCCACGCCGCCCTCGACGAGCGCGCTGCGCAGCGCGACGCAGAACTCGCCGTCCTCCGAGGCGTCCGTCCAGCCCACGGGGGCCGCGTACCAGCCCCGGTCCATCCCCTCGAGCGCGGGGATCAGCGGCTCGGCGACCGCGAACGGCTCCCCGCCGACCGCCGGCGTCGGGTGCAGGAGGCCCGCGAGCTCGATCGCGCTGTGCGGCTCGGCGAGCTGCGCGCGGATCGGCGTCGCGAGATGCTGGATGTTCGCCATCTTCGCGATGACCGGCTCGGGCGCGGACGTCACCCAGACCGCGTGCGGCCGCAGCGCGCGCTCGATGCGCCGGGTGACGATCGCCTGCTCGGCGCGGTCCTTGTCGGAGCGCAGCAGCTGCTCGCCGAGGTGGTCGTCGACCGCCGGATCGGCCGAGCGGCGCGTGGAGCCGGCGAGCGCGAGCGTGCTCGCGCGCATCCCGTCGCGGCGCAGCAGGAGCTCCGGGCTGGCGGCGACGAACGAGGCGTCGCCGCGCTGGACCGCGAAGACGAAGCAGGCCGGGAACGCCTCGCGCAGGATGCCGTGGATGGCCGCCACGTCGTGCGGCGCGCGCGCGTGGACCGCGACCTCGCGTGCGAGCACGACCTTCTCGAGCCGGCCCGCGCGGATCATCTCGACGGCGCGCCCGACGGCGGCCTCGTAGTGCTCGGGCGGCATCGCGCTGGCGACGCGCGCATGCTCCACCGGGTCGGGATCGAGCAGCGGCAGCGGCGCCTGGCGCAGCTCGGCGAGGCGCCGGTCGGCGCGCGCGAGCAGCTCCTCGGCGAGGTCGTCGGGGCCGGCGAGGACCGCGACGGTGAGCCGCGTCTCGCCGCGGCGGCGGTGCAGCGCGACCTCAGGGACGTGGAGCGACGCCGGCGGGAACGCCGC
Source organism: Capillimicrobium sp. (assembly GCA_035761245.1). GTDB lineage: Bacteria > Actinomycetota > Thermoleophilia > Solirubrobacterales > Solirubrobacteraceae > Capillimicrobium. Next base: position 16,896 of record DASTRJ010000127.1, read on the forward strand.
CCAGTGCGGCGAGGCGCTGCCGCCGGGCGCGAACGAGAAGCCGCCGACGGCGACCGGCCCGCTGCCGGGCGGGCCGTCGGCCGGGTCGATCGCCGACACCGCCAGCAGCTCGCGCCACGCGCGCGCGACGGCGTCGAACCGGCCCGCGCCGCGCGCGCTCAGCTCGCGCACGCACCCGAGGCCCGCGAGCGCGGCGCCGCCCCGCTCGGGCTGCTCGAAGACGAAGCACGGCTCGCCCGGACGGCGCGAGGCGAACGCGACGGCGGCCGGATCGACCTCGCCGGCCACGCGGACCGTCACCGCGGCCAGCGACTCGCCGTGGCAGCGCGCGAGCCGCAGCGCCCGGTCGACCCGCGTCGCCAGCCGCGCCCGGTCGGCGGGCGCGAGCGCGAAGGCGCCGGGGGTCAGCGTTGCGGTCGGCGACACGCCCCCGGAGTCTAGGAACGCGCCACGGCGAGCGTCCGCGCGGCCGGCGGCGCTGCCGGCGTCAGGTCTCGCCGCGGCCGCGCGCGATGGCGATCTCGCCGGTGCGCATCATCTCGACGAGGCCGAACGGGCGCACCATGCGCTCGAAGGCGTCGATCTTGTCGCACGTCCCGGTGACCTCGACGACGATCGAGCGCTTCGTCACGTCGACGACCTTGCCGCGGAAGATCTCGCAGATCTGCATGACCTCCGCGCGCTGCGGCCCGTCGACGGCCACCTTGAACATCGCGAGCTCGCGGGCGACGGTGTCGGTCGGGTCGAGGTCGCGGATCTTCAGGACGTTGATCAGCTTGTGCAGCTGCTTGGTGACCTGGTCGATCGGATGCAGGGCCCCGTCGAGGGTCAGCGTGATGCGCGAGATGCGCTCGTCGTCGGTCGGGCCGACGGTGAGGGTGTCGATGTTGAAGCCGCGTCGCGCGAACAGGCCCGCGATGCGCGTCAGCACGCCCGGCTTGTTCTCGACGAGGATCGACAGCGTGTGCTTGCGCCCGGTGTGGTGGCCGGCGGTGGCCTCCAGCTCCTCGAGCGACAGCAGCTCCTTGGTTCCCGGCTCGCCCATCGCGATCACCCCACCATGTCGCGCGCGGCCGCCCCGGGCGCGATCATCGGGTACACGTTCTCCTCCTTCGTCACGCGGACGTCCACGACCACCGGGCCGGGCGTCTCGAGCGCCGTGCGGATGTCGTCGACGAGCGTCGTCTTGTCCTCGAAGCGCATGCCGGTGCAGCCGTAGGCCTCGGCGAGCTTGACGAAGTCCGGCCACTGGCCCATGTCGACGTGCGAGTAGCGGCGGTCCCAGAACAGCTCCTGCCACTGGCGCACCATGCCCAGGTAGCCGTTGTTCATGATCAGGACCTTCACCGGGATGCCCTCGGTCGCGCAGGTCGCGAGCTCCTGGGCGTTCATCTGGAAGCCGCCGTCGCCGGTGAGGCAGATCACCGTCTGGTCGGGGCAGCCGACCGCGGCGCCCATCGCGGCGGGCAGGCCGAAGCCCATCGTCCCGAGGCCGCCGGAGTTGATCCACTTGCGCGGCGCGTCGAAGTGGAAGTACTGCGCGGCCCACATCTGGTGCTGGCCGACGTCCGAGACCACGATCGCGTTGCCGCCGGTCGCCTCGTACATCGCCTCGATCAGCCGCTGCGGCTTGATCTCGGTGTCGGCGCTGTCCTCGTAGGTGAGCGGGTAGCGCTCGCGCCAGCCGTCGATCCGCGACCACCACTCCTCCAGCCGCGACGAGTCGGCCTCGAGCGCGCGGTACTCGGCCACGAGCTTGGTGAGGACGTTCTTGGCGTCGCCGACGATCGGGATGTGGGCGGGGACGTTCTTGGAGATCTCCGCCGGGTCGATGTCGATGTGGATGAACTTCGCGCGCGGCGCGAACTCGCTGAGCTTGCCGGTGATGCGGTCGTCGAAGCGGGCGCCGACGCAGCAGATGAGATCGGCCTCGTCCATCGCGTAGTTGGCCGCGCGGGTGCCGTGCATGCCGAGCATGCCGAGCCACTGCGGGTCGGGCGCCGGGTACGCGCCGAGGCCCATCAGCGTGCAGGTGACCGGGAAGCGGTCCGAGCGCACGAGCGCGATCAGCTCGGCCGACGCGTTGGCGTTGACGACGCCGCCGCCCGCGTAGATCACGGGACGGCGCGCGGAGGCCAGCGCCTTGGCGGCCTGGCGGATCTGCTTCTGGTTGCCCTCGGTGGTCGGCTGGTAGCCGGGGAGCCGGACGTCGGTGACCGGCTCGTACGGGATGTCGGCGCGCGAGAGGTCGGTCGGGATGTCGACGACGACCGGGCCGGGGCGGCCGGTGCGCGCGATGTGGAAGGCCTCGTGGATCGCCCGCGGGATCTCCAGCGGGTGCTGGATCATGAAGGAGTGCTTGACGATCGGCATCGTGATGCCGAGCATGTCGGCCTCCTGGAAGCCGTCCGTGCCGAGCAGCTCGGTGCGCACCTGGCCGGTGAGGAACACGACGGGCGTCGAGTCCATCATCGCGTCGGTGATCGCCGTGACGAGGTTGGTCGCGCCCGGGCCGCTGGTGCCGAGCGCGACGCCGACCTTGCCGGTCGCGCGCGCGTAGCCCTCGGCGGCGTGGCCGCCGCCCTGCTCGTGGCGGACGAGCACGTGGCGGATGCCCGCATCGACGAAGGCGTCGTACGTCGGGAGGTTCGCGCCGCCGGGATAGCCGAATACGACCTCGACGCCCTCCGCCTTCAGGCACTCCATGACGGCATCGACCGCACGCATGCGCGACCTCCTTTCTTCCACGTCGCCGGGATCAGGCCGGTGGCGCGGGTGCCGCCGGCGCGGACGCCCCAGTGTATCCAGGGTCGAGCTCCTGTCCACAACGAGTGCAGAGAGCTTCATAGAGCTTGACCGTCTTGCCGCACCGGGGGCAGACGGACTCCGGCTCCTCGGTCTCGAAGCGGTAGAGGATCGCGGCGATGAGGCCCACGAACGGCGGCACGCAGCAGATCGCGAACCAGAGGAAGAACGACGATCCCTTGATGCGCCCGATGATCCCGCCCGCGAGGCCGCAGGCGACCATCATCGCGACCAGCGCGCCGCCCGCCATGGGACTACAGGGTGCGCACCGCCCACACCACGGCGAGGATCGCCAGCACGATGACGATCAGCGTGGCGAGGCCGGTGATGAGGCCGATGGCGAACTTGAGCAGGATCCACGCGGCGATCGCCAGGACGACGACGGCGAGGACCCGCTTGCCGAAGGACGAGGAGGACTCCTCCATGCCCCTCAGCGTACCGTGGCGGCGTCAGTCGTAGAGTCGCTTCAGGTGGTCGAAGCGGCCCTCGTCGGTGCGGGGCGCCGGGTCCAGCTTCAGGCGGGCGAGGCGATACCGGCGGACGGTCGTCTGGTCACGCCCACGCGAACCGCGCGGCGGGCCGACGAGGACGAGGCGCTTGGCGGCGAGTGCGGAGTTCATGGTCAGCATGGTGGAGGTCGCGGTCGGGGTCCGCATGGGACCGATGGCCAGGATCCGATCGATGTCCTTCGCCACACTGTCGAGGTCGGACGGCTCGCGTTGGTGAAGAAGCTGCAAATCCTCTGGGGAGGTTCCTCCCCACCCCAGGTGGGGGCTTCTCTGCCCTAGCGGCGGGCCGCGGCGAGCTCGACCGCGCGGTCGAGCGCAGGGCGCTGGGCGGCGCGCATGCGGGCGCGCACGCGCCACGGGGCGCCGCTGAACGCGAGGTTCGCGACGGTCGCGAAGCCGGACTCGTCGGCGCGCAGCGCCAGCAGCAGGTGGGCGATCCGATCGCCGCTGGGCAGCTCGGGATCCCGGACCTGGACGCAGAAGCACACGGCCCGCCGGCCGCCCCGGCGAACCAGCAGCGCGCCCGCCTCGCCCACGACCCAGACACCGAGCGAGCCGCGCTCGACGACGAGCCCGGTGCGCGCGTGCAGCTCACGCGCCTCGTGGCCGACGAGGTCGCCGAGCAGGCCGACCGACACGCGCTCGGGACCGGCCGCGAGCCGGGGCCGCGGTCGCACGACGTTGGCGCCGCGTTGCGCGTAGAGCGCGGGGATGACCCAGGCGTGCACGAGGCAGAGGACCGCGACGGGCACCGTGACCGGCGCGAGCGCGACGAGCACCGCGGCGGCGAGCAGGAACGGCACGACGTGCGCGACCGTCGTCGCCGTCCACAGGGCGTCGCGCTGCGACAGCCGGCGCGCGTCGACCCGCGGCCGCCACGCGACGGCCGCGAGCTCGGGCAGCGCCTCGCGCGCCGGGGCGGGCTCCGCCTCAGCCGCCACTGAT